>JAQBYJ010000044.1 GCA_027622555.1 Verrucomicrobiota bacterium | reverse complement strand
AAAAACCGAATCCTAAAAACTCCATAAGTCCTTGTTGAAAATTGACTTATGTTTTAGCAATGGTGCCCAAGGGGGGACTCGAACCCCCACACCTCGCGGAACATGAACCTGAATCATGCGTGTCTACCAATTTCACCACCTGGGCCTGACTTAAAGAGTTGGGAATTGAAGGTGGGTTAGTCTTCTTTGCCAAGTGAAAAATATCGAGATATTGAAGGTTAGGTGTGAATTTCAAGAGTGCCAAAAAGAGTGGAATATAAATTTTGGGTAGGGCTCGATCCAGCTACGTTTGAAAACTTCGCTGGACACAGTCGCCGACCTGTCCGGCGAAGCTCTGAGGAGCGTAGCGGGAGCGAGCCGTCTAAGAATCGGCGGTTTAGGGCCAAACCGCCCTACCATAAATTAGCGTATGGGATCTCTCGAAATTGTAACTGGTGAGGGTAGTTGCAGACTATTCTCCGTCGAGCAGCTTGCGTATATCCGGGAGCCATTTCTCCCGGTTACCATTTACCATTTTTACCATATAGGGATCTTCTTGCGGGCCTTCCCAGTCCTCATCTTCTTCGTCTTCCTCTTCGAGCCAATCATCATTTAGATCGAAGTAGTGGGAGATGCGTCGTGCTTGTGGTTCGAGAATCAGGCTCGGGTTACTTACGCGACCTTTTTTAGTGGGCACTAAAAGGCATGGAATATGGTTTTCCAGGTAACGGTCAGTAAGGTCTTGAACAAGTTTGTTGCTGGTCTCCAATCCGCGATTGATCAAACAGGCATCTGAAAAATGAATACAGGCATCATACCAGTTTTGCATGTGTTTGTGTGTCTCGATTAAATCACAATGGATAACCGTTATGATTCTGCTTAGCTCGCAGCCAGATGCTTCAAGTAGTGGCATGAGGGCTTCTACTTGATCCACAGGGTTTTCTCTTCCAGGGCTAAGAATGATGTTTTGCTGGTGAGGATTCAGTTGGTCCGTTGCGATGGAGGCCACCTCACCGTCATAAGTTTCAATGGTGACATGCGGAAGCCCTGCCATTTTTTCGTCCCACTCGTTTAAGGTTTCTCCGGACTCGCGAAGGATGGTAAAGGGATTATCCTCTGTGGCTACATCCGAGATCAAGTCATACAGCACCTGCCGACGACCTGACGTTGCGCACCCCAGGATTAAATACACGTTGGGCTCCATTAGTCTTCGAAACTGAATGTTTTGTTTTGCGCTGAATCACGCATCCAATGGTCGACCAGGATTAGAGCGGTCATGGCTTCAACGATGGGTACGGCGCGGGGTAGGACGCAGGGGTCATGACGCCCGCGACCAATCAGCTCCGTTTCGTTACCATCCTTGTCGACGGTTGCCTGTGGCTGCAGTATGGTGGCGGTTGGTTTGAATGCTACGCGGAAGATCAATTCTTCGCCATTACTGATACCGCCTTGAACTCCACCTGAATGGTTGGTGCGTGTCCGGATCTGGCCATCGCGGTTTTCAAAGGGGTCGTTATGCTGAGATCCTTTCAGCTGCGTTCCGGAGAATCCGCTTCCGATTTCAAACCCTTTGGTTGCCGGTAAGGAAAGCATACCTTTTGCCAGGTCGGCTTCCAATCGGTCGAAGACAGGTTCACCCAAACCAATGGGAAGGTTACGGACCCGCGTTTCGATAATGCCACCCACCGAGTCACCTTCGCTGCGAACCGCTTTGATCAACTTGATCATTTTTTCCGCTGAGTCGGCGTCCGGGCATCGAACGGCGTTGGCTTCCACGGATTCCAGGGTAGGGAAGTCCAGCGTTTCCGGCATGGAAATGTTCTGGATGGTTTTAACATACGATCGAATTTCCACTTGGCCGGCTTGGGCGAGTATTTTTTTGGCGATCGCGCCTGCCGCGACCCGGCCGATCGTTTCGCGGGCTGAACTCCGACCTCCTCCCTCGTGGTTGCGGATGCCGTATTTCGTCTGGTAGGTATAGTCTGCGTGTGACGGACGAAACTTGTCCTTCATTTCCGCATAGGCGGATGGACGCTGGTCGCCGTTGGGCACATACATCGCGATGGGCGTGCCGAGGGTTTTGCCCTCAAACGTTCCAGAAATGATGGAGACCGTATCCGTTTCTTTCCTCGGAGTAGTTATGTCACTTTGGCCGGGACGGCGGCGATCAAGCTCAAATTGAATCTCGGCCTCCGTGATCGCGAGATTGGGAGGACAGCCGTCCACAACCACGCCGATGCCACCCCCATGACTTTCTCCCCAGGTGGATATTGAAAATAATTTGCCGAATGTATTTGAGCTCATCTCTTTTTTAAAACGGCGAGTAAAATGCGAGCATTTCCTCGCGTCAACCTTTGACCTGCGGATGTAAATTCCCCTCAATACCCCAATGCCTGTAATCACAGACTCTGAGTATTTATCTTTTCTTGATACTCTCCAACCTATCCAGAAGGAATCGTTAACGCATTACCTGGAAACGTTTGTTTCAGACAACAAGCGTGGACAGATGCATCAGGTGCTCGATCATAGGACGCGGCACGTAGCCGTCGTTTTGGAGAATATATACCAGCCCCATAATGCGGCTGCGACTGTCCGGTCTTGCGAGTGTTTCGGTTTTCAAGATCTCCATATCATAGAAGCAAAAACCAAACATGTCATAAATCGGAACGTTACGATGGGAGGCTGCAAATGGGTTTCCATGCATCACCATAAAAAAGACCTTGGAGGAACGAAATCCATTCTTCAACGGATTAAGGCCTCGGGGTACAAAATTGCAGCTACCTCCATGCGACCGGGATGTGTACCTTTGGAAGAACTCGACCTAAGCGAACCCGTTGCCTTGTGTTTTGGAACAGAGGAAAAGGGATTGAGTGAAGAGGCCCACGAAATGGCTGATGTGTTTGTGCAGATCCCTTCTTTTGGTTTCACGCAAAGTTTCAATGTTTCAGTGAGCGTTGCCTTAAGCCTTACCTCGATTCGGAATCGTCTTGAGAAAAGTAAATTGCCTTGGCAATTGCCCCCGGAGGATCGGCATAATCTTTATCTTACCTGGCTGATGAAAACGGCCAATCGAGGGCTGGTAGTTGCACGGAACTATCTTGCCAGGGAATAATCTCAGGTAAACCGGCTTTAAACTTGTTATTCCCCGATGCTTGCTTCGGGGTCGGTGACTGATAGGAAGTTTGAGCATTCGAAATCGGCAGCGAGCTACCTCCTACAGTTGTATTTGCGATACGAAATGTAGGAGGTAGCTTGCTGCCGAGCATACCATCAACGATGTCTGCTCAGTCTTTTGGAGAAAGTGAAAATAATAAGTAGAAAGCGAACATCTGGTGGGATGTTTTAAGCCTTTCATACCCTGTGGTCTCTGCCACAGGGTTTTGATTTACACCCATCCCCGCTAATACACCGAAAGAATATGCTCACCGCTTTTTGCCCACTGTCGGTTTCCATATCCCTTCGACCGACTCGACCGACTCCGGGCCTGTCCAAGGCGGCATGGTCACGCCAATCATTTTTAGTGGCTCCGATTTCAAAGAGCGAAATTGAAATATCGTTTTCGCCGGTATGGTGAGACAAACGCCGGTTTCAAGGTTGACTACCTCTTCACGTTCTTCGGATTTTCGCCACATCTCACCCCGGCCTGAAAGGATATACCAAATCTCATCGAAGTCCGGATGAATCTCAGCCGTCGAACTCTCTCCCGGCGGAAGCTCAAAATGAGCCATTCCTCCCCGGTCAACTCCCAGCAAAACTCTGACGTTCGATCCGTCAGGTGCTACTTCATCCCAGTCCTCCGGTAATTCCATGGTTTCAAAATGATTCATGCCGTCAGGTCTAAATTCGACAGCTTGATACTGCAAGCCTCCGTCGCGCTTGTTATATGGTTATAAATAAGCTACACCCTCCAGTTATGAAACACTTTGTACGGATCACTCTTCTGTTTTTTTGGACTGGACTAACGGTAGCTTGCACTTCCGAAAAGGCTGAGCAGCCGGGGCACAACTTGAAAACGCACGCGATCACCTACACCGATTCAGTCATCAGCATAGATGGCCAGCTCAACGAAACGGCCTGGTTGTCCGCAACATCTCTGGACGTCTTTGAATTTCCCTGGTGGGAAGCCGGAAGGAAGGAGCAGACCCAGGCCAAACTGCTTTGGGACGACCAATACCTTTATGTCAGCTTTATTTGCGAGGATGCCCACATCTGGGGCGATCATACCGAACGGGACAGTCCTGTTTATTTGGATGACTGTGTCGAAGTATTCACTTCACCCAACCCCGACACCTTGGACATTTATTTCAACCTAGAAATGAACGTGCTCGGTCAATCGCTTGACCACATCCATCCGGAAGGACCTGGCAGCAAGGCTGACTGGGATCCGGAGGTAAAAATTGCAACCACCGTTGACGGTACATTAAACGATGATTCTGACATCGACCGCCACTGGATACTCGAAGTGGCCATCCCATTTGCATCGTTCAGTCAGGTAGCGAAACACACGCCACCGGAGCCGGGTGACGAGTGGCGCTTGAACCTCAATCGCCTCGGCGGTAAATCAAATTTTCAAAAGAGCCAGTGGTCTCCCTCCATTCCAGAAAATACCAGCTTCCATGCACCTCAATTTTTCGGTCGAGTAACTTTTGCAAAGTGAAGACCTTTCTTAATTTCAAAACCAAGCATTTATTATGAAACAGACGAACCGCCTTTTACTGTTGGCATTACTGCTGACTCGATTTCTTCCTATGTCCACGGCCGATGATATGGACTCCCACAAAATATTGTGGGTACAATACGGACTTGCCAATGGAACGCTTAAGCTGGCGGCGCACACGGACGCTGATCCAATGAATCCAACCGAGGCCTCTGCGACCCTTCAGTTTAAAAGCGGTGATAAATGGAACTCGGTTACGGCCGTTAGAGTAGATCCCTTAACCACCGTTGCAGAATTTCGTATTGATCATTGGAATACACTTCAAAGTAGATCTTATCGCGTATTGTGCGGCTCAAACGAGTTTGAAGGGATTATCCGGGCGGACCCAATTAAACAAGACGTTCTTAAGCTCATGGCCATCTCGTGCGTGAACGACAAAAAGTTTCCGTATAGCAAAACGGTGGAGCAGATGGTTTCGCAGGATCCCGATCTGGTTTTCTTTGCAGGCGACCAGCTTTACCAAACCAATTCTGGTGGAGAAACCCTGGAAGCGGAAACGGAGGAAGAGGTGTTACCAGCTATGGCCAGTTACTTGAAAAAGTGGCGAAAATTCGGGCTCACTTTTCGCGATCTTTTAAAGGATAGGCCTTCTATTATTATTACCGACGATCACGACGTCTACGCACGCGATTTGTGGGGGAATGGAGGTAAGCGCATGACAGGCGATCGAACCATGGGTGGCTATTTGCATCCGAAATGGGTGAATGCGGTTGAACGCATTCAAATGTGGTGCCTACCTGATCCGGCTGACGCAGGTCCCTGGGGTGACGGGATCTATGCTTACTTTACTTCTCTTGAATATGGAGGCGTCAGTTTCGCTATTCTGGAAGACCGTAAATTCAAATCCCCGCCGACAGATATTCTGAAGAAGGCCATTGATGATCCAAAAAGTAACAAGCCAAACACCACGCTCGAAGTGATCATGGACCCCACCTTCGACACAAGTACCCTCGACGCTCCCGGACTCAATTTATTAGGGGAGGCTCAGGAAGCGTTCGTTGCGGCTTGGGCAAACAAAGTGAGTAAAACGGATCGTTTGGCAGCAGTATTACACCAGTCTCCATTGGTAAATGTAGGCAACTATCAGCGCACCTTTGGCGACATGGATTCCAACGGTTGGCCGCCCACTGCCCGCAAGAATGCCCTGCGCGCCATGACTCCAGCCAATTCGATCATGATCTCCGGAGATCTTCATTACGGAACCATTTTACAACAAGGGGTAGACGACTGGGGTGATGGTCCCTGGTGTTATTCGCTTCCTCCCTTTGGTTCCGGTCAAGGCCGGGTTTGGGATCCCCTTGAAGCACCTCAAGGAGGAGCCATTCCTGGAATGCCAGGTTCGGGTAATCATTTCGATCGCTTCGGGAACAAGCTTACCGTGTTAGCCAAAGCCGATGGTATCGTTGGTTACGGCATGATCCTTTTCGATAAAGACGCAGGTGAAATCGAACTGCAATTCCATCCCATGGATCCCGACACCCGTGACCCCATCGATATCGATGTTCCCGGTTGGCCTCAACGGATTAAACTCAAAAAGTAGCTGGCGAACAAACACACCAAGATCGCTGAGCATTCCTTAAATTTAAGACAACCATGCAGCACGCATCCCAACACGTAGTCATCGAGGTGCCCATCGAAAAGGTGTTCGAGGTAGTAGGTGGATTTTACACTTTGTCAGATTGGCATCCGTTGTGTGAAGACCCTCCTGAGGGACCGATAGCCAACGAGGGAGCTGTCATTCGGCGAAAGAACCGTATTGTCGGATCGGCTATCGATAACGTGGAAGACCTCGTCCGCAGCTCACTCGACCCGGAAGACCTGCATTATGTTTATGAATACCGGCACGGCATGTTCAGCTCTATTGGCTATCGGTCGACCATACGATGCACTCCGACAAATGGCGGGAAAAGTACCGTAGTGCTGTGGCACGCAACTTGGGAAAGCACCGAAGAAAACGGCGAAGAAGAACAGGTTGCGGTCAACAATTTCTACCGTATTGGCCTTGATGCGGCGAAGGCACTGATAGAAGGAAAATAGTAGCTCACATCCGTGAGTCTTTTTGCCCTTTGAACTTGTTATACCCCGATGCTTGTGTCGGGGTCGGTGACTGAAGGGAAAGGTTGAAATCGCGGAGATCGCCAGCCACTTCGACAAGCTCAAGGAATACAAGCTGGCTCTTACATTTTGACACGCGAAAGTAGCTGTAGGAGTGACCTTGGTCGCGAATCGAATACCAATGATGTCTGCTGGAATCTTGCGAGCAAAAGAGAAAAGAGCTTGTTCTTGTATTTCAGATACCCAGATCCTTACGTCGGGAAGTTTCATTAGGTCAGGCGGGAGGCAAGGCGTTCGGATGGTTCTCTTTGTTACCGAAAAAATAATCCGGGGCATTTACATTAAGGAATCAGTCGGCACGTGCCTCCACTTGAATGAAATACCCGGAATCCGAAAGGTCCGGAATCGTTGCAAACAAAACTTCCTGTCCTGTGCCTTCCTTCCAGTCATCCAGGGTATTCCAGGTTTTCAGGTTCTTACCTCCCCTGATTCTGTAGTCGATTCCAGGGACTCCAACAAACCGAATGGAAAGTGAACCCTCAATAAAAGCGGACTTAATAATCGGTAATGGCGGCGGTGGAGGTTGAGGAGGAATATAGCTGGCATCAAGCACCAGAACGTAGGCTTCAATTTTACCACTGGTCGCACGCCCGTAACCACTAATGGAGTTGCCCGTCGCATCGACTCCGTACGCGCGAAATGGCTCCCAGGATGCTGGCAAAGCTCCCGCAGCAAATGCAATATCCGACACCCGGAACGGTTGTTCATCCACCCAGAAAACAGCTTCTTCATTCCCCAAGACGTTCTCTCCATAACCTACAATTACCCGGCCATTCGCACTCACACGCACAGCGGTTGTGTAGGTTAAAGCGTGCGTCCCGGTAGTGGGAGGAGAAAGAGCGACCATGCCTCCTGACTCCGTCCATTTAAACGCGGTGTTTTTCCCGGTACCTGCATTGTAAGCAAAGCCAGCCACAACAGATCCATCGGGAGAAATTGAAAGTGCACTCAAACCAAGAACCGTGTCGCCGGTTTTGTGTAGCACCACTGGCGCTCCTCCATGGGTCCACATAACGGCGGCTTGCTGAGTCAACGAAGCCTGGGCCCAACCGACTACTTGGCTCCCATTTGCACTCACTCCAAAAGCCCCTCGATTAGGAACAGTAGTTCCTCCAAGAGGAGGAAGCCAAACTGCCTTGGCCTGACCACGATCCCAGAACCAAGCTGCCACGTTTGTAGCCTTGGCATAAGGCAATCTGGTTGCCAGCAAAGCACGCAGTACCCGACCGCCATCCATGGGAAATGCGGGTATCAGGTTGAACAATACCAGCCAGATGTTGATGAGCATAAGACTGCCGAAAAACCCACTTAAGGAATCCAGTTTCATGTAAGCCTCCCGGAAGGGAGTTCCTGCTTGGAGTATAACAAACAAAATGGCCGCAATGACTAGATTGACAGCCGGACCAGCCAAGGCCACCAGCAATTCGTGCGTGGGTTCTTTGGGCATACGTTCGAGTCGGGCCACACCGCCGATTGGCAGAAGGGTGATATCTGGTGTTTTAATTCCGTAGACTCTTGCCGTAAGCGCATGGCCGAACTCGTGTAATATCACGCAAACGAAAAGTGCCAGAACAAAGACAACGCCGGTTAAACCGTCTGTCCAATCACCCTCGCCCGCGAAAGCAAATCCAACCCATATAAGAAGCAGAAAGAATGTTATGTGAATGCGCAGCTGAGTGCCAAAAATACGAGCGATTGGAAATGACCATTTCATAGTATTATGGATCTGTGTTTATTAAAAACATAAAGCAGCATCCCTTTCTTCTCAAGCTCAATGAAGCTTTTAGGGAATGGACAAATACCTTCCGATGCCTATTGAAGCTTATGGGTAAACTCTAATTGTAATTCTGGATCCAATTTCATAAAAAAATACCCCATGAAAACGTTCAATTCACGGCCTCTTCACTGATATGGATTCCACTCTACAATCACTCGGAGGTTTAGGCCTGTTTCTTTTTGGAATGGCCTTGATGACTTCCGGACTACGGAGACTGGCCGGAAATAAAATGCATCATTGGCTGGGCAAGGCAACTCGCACCCCTATTTCCGGAGCCATATCCGGCGCAGTAACCACGGCGTTGGTTCAATCTTCAAGTGCGACTACCGTAGCAACCGTCGGTTTCGTCGGGGCCGGCCTGCTAACCTTTCCTCAATCTCTAGGCATCTTATTCGGGGCTAACCTCGGAACCACCATCACTGGTTGGATGGTTGCGGTCATTGGTTTCAAATTAAAGCTTGGAACGGCCGCCCTTCCTTTACTCTTTATCGCTGCCATACTCTACTTGGTAAAAGCGTATCCAAAAGTCAGAAGCACCGGCAAAGCTCTGGCAGGATTTGCTCTCATTTTTCTCGGCATCAGTTACCTGCAGGACGGTCTTGCCGGATTACAAGATTTGGTCGATTTCAGTTCCTTTGATTCGAGCGGATTCAGCGGTCGTATTTTGCTGTTACTATTTGGGGTCGGCATAACCCTGGTAACACAATCATCCAGTGCTACCGTGGCCGCTTCAATCACGGCACTGGTTACTGGAATGTTGGATCTTCCTCAAGCGGCGGCGGTTGTTATTGGCGCGGACATAGGCACGACTGGCACTGCCGCTCTGGCAGCTATCACCGGCAATACAGCTTCCAGACGTACCGGCTTTGCCCATGTGATCTTTAATGTGTTTACCGGGGTTCTGGCCTTTTTCTTTCTTCCGCTCTATTTGTGGTTTTGCGGAACCTATTTCCCAACCACCGTAATCCAGTCACCTGAGCTCATTGTGATCTCATTTCATTCCGCTTTCAATGCCCTCGGTGTTTTGGTGGCGATTCCCTTTACCCAGCAGTTCGGACGTTTGATTATTCGAATGATTCCAGAACGGGAAAATCTTCTGATCTCGCCGCTCGACCATAAATTCCTCGGCGATCAAGCCGCAATAGAGGCATTGGAAACGGCATGCCGTCGCATCGCCAGCTCCGTTCTAAAACTAGGGTCCCGTATACTTACTGGTGATATTAAAGAGAACCATTTCCGCAAGTTGGAAGAAGCTGAAAAAGCCATATCTGATGCGAGAGACTACGCAGTGAGAGCAGGAGAGAAATCAGGAGTAAACGAGCTTGATACAGACCGTCTTTTCTCACTCCTGCACATCATTGATCATTTGGAGCGATTCGTGCAAAGAGTTCGTAATACAACGCAATCTGAAGGGTTGTTAAAACACCACGACCTGGCCTTGCGCGCTCAAAGCTTGGCAAGAAGCCTGATGAATCTTGCTGCTGAAATTGAAGAACGGGGTCAGCCGAATTCGTTGGAGCACTTTGCCCAATTTGAAGATCAACTCAGGACAGATAAATCAAGCTTTAGGACCCAAGCTATCCAGAGCGCCACTCAGGGCAAACTTACCGCCGACGAATTGGATCGAGCATTGGACGGGGCCAGATGGTTAAGAAGGCTCGCCCACCATGCCTGGAGAATTGTGCATTACGTTGCGAAGCTGGAACCTCAGAAAAAAGATTCTTCTAAGTAGATCGATAAACAAAGGACCAACTCACATCAATGCGTCGGATATTTAATAGACGGATCCCTCCAGTTGATGCCGGTTCGGCCATTAAAATCGAACACGACTTCTCCGGCACGAATGGTCAGCTCACTACTTAAACGCTCCGTTCCCTCGAGCTTGCCTTTCACCGCATCGAGAAAACCAAACTCTCCATTCGTCAACTTAAGGACGGCCAGGTCCGCTTCCACCCCAACGCTGATCTGTCCAAGTTCGGGTCGTTTAACGATGGTGGCCGGGTTGGTCGTCGAAAGTCGAATCACTTCGGGCAGCGGAACTCCCAAGGCCAGAAACTTGGACATCACATTCAGCATGTCCGTAGCGGCTCCATGAATAGAACCCGAATGAAGATCCGTTGAAATGGAATCCGGCCAGAATCCCTGCTCCACCACCGGTACGGCCAACTTGAAATAGAAACTGGCACCGCCGTGCCCGACGTCAAACTTCACTCCTCGTTCTCTGGCTGCCTGTAAATAAGAACGCACCTTGCCACTATCGTCTAGCAGAGGTGCCGGCATTCGAAAGAAATGCGTACTGATATCTCCGGGACGAAACAGCTCACTGATCATTGTTTCGTAGGGCTTCCCTTCAATGAACCACCCGAAATCCACCATAATGGGGATATCCGCCAGTCTACCAGCCTCAAGCGCCCTCTCAACCGAAGTAAAGTCCGGTTGCCACCAATGGGCCGATTTAATTCCAACCACCACATCGGAGTGCTCTCGTGCCATGGCTGCCGTTTTTTCTGGATCCATATCAGCAGGATTTTGCTCGGCTTCATAATTAATCATTCCCAATCCCGTAATGTTGAGCATCGCCAGCACACGGGTCTTCGATCTATCGATCACTCGACTCCGGAATTCTGGAAAACTACGCCAGCCCGTTCCTCCGACATCGACCACCGTGGTTACTCCCGATTTAAAAAAGACATGATCCGGAAACAGGTCAGGCGAACGATCCGAAACCGTACCAGGTTCTCCAACCCGGGATACGTGCACATGAATATCAACAAGGCCGGGCGTTACAATCAATCCGCTGACATCGATTACCTTCGCCGCTAATGCGTCTGGAATTGCGGAGGCAATGGCGGCAATCCGGTCACCTTTGACAGCAACGTCCCGAACATCATCAAGATTGTTTTTGGGGTCAATTACCCGCCCCCCTTTTAACAACAAGTCATACGACGGTTCATTCACCTGAGCGGTTAGCGAGGCAGACATCACGCAAACAAGAAGCACAGCGTGAATAAACATTCTAGTTACTCTCGAAATCATAGGGCATCTGGGATTTAAAGTTGAAATCCATTTTTCAGCTCGAATCCAAATCAGCAAGAGAAAGTTCTTACTGAAAAATGGAGAGCCCAGTCTTACGAAAAATCTTCCTCTGATTTATAAATGAATCGGTATTGTATCTTACACCCAAGAATTGCACTATGGGCAAAAATGAAACAGCGAATCGTCCTAAGTCTACTAGCTGCTTGCATTCTCTGGACTGTACCCACCAGTTGGGCACAAGCGGAAGTGAAGCCGAAACGGCCGAACATTTTATTTATTCTCTTGGACAATATAGGCAAAGACTGGTTTCGATGCTACGGCAGCCAGGAGAACGTTACACCCAACATCGATCGGCTGGCACAAACCGGTGTGAAGTTCAGATCCTTTTATGTCACTCCGGTCTGCAGCACCACCCGCGTTGCTCTTTTAACCGGTCGTTACCCGTTCCGCTCTGGCTGGCACACACATCACGATCCCGCCATTTACGGTGGAGGCTATTTTGATTGGAATCGGGAAACCTCGATCGCCCGTGTCATGAAGAACGCCGGTTATCGAACTTATATTTCCGGGAAATGGCAAATCAATGACCTGTTCGACCCTGCTCAACAGGATGCTCTCAAGGTGCACGGCTTTGATGAACATTGTATTTTCCCCGAAGGAAAGACTGAACACCCTGCCCATAAGAAACGTTATTGGGATCCCTACATTCTCGAAAACGGCCAACGCCTTAACACGGACGGACAATACGGTCCGGAAATTTTTACCGATCGATTGATTGATTTCATGTCCCGTATGGCGAAGCAGGATGACGCGCCCTTCTTTGCTTATTATTCAGCTATCCTTACTCATATCTCCGTAGGAAATACGCCGGATAACAAAGGCGAACAATTGACCGCCCGTGAACAATTTGCCGGCATGGCTCGCTACGCCGACAAACTCGTTGGCAGGATGGTCCAATCGCTCGACGAGCTTGGGATCAGAGACGACACCATTATTCTCCTGGCAACCGACAACGGCACCGATAACGGAGTCTACCACGGATATGAACACCTGGGGGGGCGTGTCTCTGGAAGATTGATAGATGTGGGCTCGACCATGAAACCCAAGGACGATGGTTACTACAACTTGTCTGAATATAACATCAACACGCCCTTTATTGTAAACTGCCCCAACTACATTCCTGGAAACCGCGAGAGCGACGCCCTGATCGATATGTCCGACATCTTTCCGACGCTGGTTGACTTTGCAGATGCCAAGCTTCCTGACGACCTCATCCTCGATGGCCATTCTCTCGTCCCACAATTGCTGAACCAAGCCGACACCTCTCCCTTACGAAATTGGAGTTTCTCCCAGTATCATCAGGTCCGTATTGTTCGCGATCAACGTTTCAAACTGTTTTCCAACGGTCCGTTCTACGACCTCTCTGAAGATCCCCTTGAGCAACACGACCTACAAAACAGCCTTCGTCTTTCCGAGGACGAAACAACGCGCGAGGCACACCACAGACTAAAGGACATTCTCGAAAAACTCCCCCCGAATACCAAGCTCCCCTGGGAATTCAGAAGTATCTCCGCCCGCCAACTCGAAGCGGCTAAGGCTCTGAATAAATAAATGAGTCTTAAAATCTTGTTCAGTTAAAAGACACGAATCCAAAATTCCGAGACCTTGTATAAACATAGGTCTCTCTCTTTTCTGAGTGGCCGATGGCAGTCTATCTCAATCGACCCGATTCAATTCCAGGGAGTGAACATCCACCACTCGTTTGCCTTGGATATCCAGCGAACCAAGCCGGAGTATTCCTCTTCCTTTTTCAAGGCGCATTGTACCCAGCCGGAGAGGTTTAAAATCTTTAACAAAGTAGTGGGAATCTGTGACGCGCTCTTTTGATTTATCGTAGAGTGGAGGATCAAAGACATCAACGACCTTGGCCTGTATGGAATCACCACGCTCCATGGAAAGACTTAGCGTAGCCCCTTGGTCGCCTTCAGCGCAGGTGTAGAAAACAATCACTTCGTATGTGCCGGTCTTGCCTACATCGACATCCCAGGTGATCGAATCATCCGCGCTCGTCCAGTGAGTAAAGAAAGAGTTGTTGGGTGCCTTGGAACTGCGCTCAATCGAACCGTGTTCCACGCCGTCCCTGGCTGGCAAGGTGGTGAAAGGGCCGTATCCCACGGAAAACGGACGGTCGGCGTACTTCCTGAAGTCGGCCTGCATGTCCTTTAAATGAAGCTTGGCCTGACTCAATAAATCAGCTGTCACTTGCGGATAACGGTCGGCCACATTGGTATATTGTCCACGGTCTTTCTCTAGGTCGAACAACTGCCCGGCTTCATCCAGACGAAAGCGCTGCGTACGGACACTCACCGATTTTAACTTCGTGGCAAAGAGGACACGTGGTTCCCAGGTCGCTGTTTGGTCGAATAGCAAAGGTCGAAAACTTCGACCGTCGATGGACTTGTCGAGTTTCGTTTGAATGCCGGTCAATTCAGCCAAGGTAGGCAACAGGTCGATAGCACCGGTTATTTGAGGGACACTAACACCAGCTGCCAAGTGCTCTGGCCAACGTATGAAGAACGGAGAACGTATGCCTCCTTCGTCGATGGCGCCTTTGCGACCTTTCATGCCTCCATTCCAGCGATAAGAGTTGGGACCGTTGTCTGAGAAATAGATGACGATGGTGTCGTCGCTCAGCTTAAGCTCATCCAGCTTTTTGAGAATGCGCCCCACGTTCCAATCGATATTCTCGCACATGGCCAGAGCCGCCCGGGTCATCATTACATCTTCCTGCTTAGGATTACGATGCTGCATGGCCGGATCCTTGCCTTCGAATTTTGCATAGAATTCGTCGGAAATCATCATCGGCGAATGCGGGGTATTGTAGGGAATATAACAGAAGAATGGCTTCTCCTGATTTGCCTCTATAAAGGCCATGGCATGGTCGGTAAAGTCATCCACCACAAATCCATTGCCCCGGACTTTTTTCCCGTTGTGATTCAGGGGCGGACTGAAGTAGTGCCCCCAATGTCCGGAGGTAAATCCATAGTATTCGTCAAACCCACGATCATTTGGATGATACGGCGTCTGGGTCCCATTGTGCCATTTTCCAAATGCTCCTGTGGCGTAACCGTTCGCCTTGAATACGTCGGCGATCGTGGTTTCATCGGGATTGAGCCTTTCCTCTCCTGTACTCACTCCACTCACTCCTGTTCGAGGATAATAACGGCCGGTCAAAAACTCAGCCCGCGTAGGAGCACACACCTGGCAGACATAGAAATTTTCCATCGTCACGCCTTGTTCGGCCAATGAATCAATGTTAGGCGTGGAGAGATTGGTGTTCCCCTGCACACTGAGATCTCCCCAACCCTGGTCGTCCGTCAATATGACAACGACATTCGGTTGCCTGGCCAAAGCCGCCGTCACACCCAGATAGATTCCGATTAGAGATAGAAAACTGGTGATAGAATGTCTCATTGCTTTTATGGGGATTTTTTTACCGTACTGATTTTTTCTAATGTGGTGATCTTACCTAAGACGATACAAAATTAAGCTTGATTAGGTTTACTGCTCCTTCTTTCCGCGGATGTTTTTGTTCTAATTTTCCGTGGCCGACTCAACCAGAACATCCAAGCTATAAACAGACCCTGAACTCCAATGCGAATCCATGCGGCCTTATGACTGCCAATGGCAGGTGTTTCGCTCCACAAGTCTAACAAATGAATCGGCGTAAAAGCGATCATCAAGACCATGGCACCTAGCGCTGAATTTCTACGGCAGGCTGGAATGCATAATCCTGCTCCCAGAATAATTTCAACCAATCCTGTTGCATAATTAACCCACAGTTTGGGTAAGAAATCTGGAATAAACGGATTATAAAATTCGGGGTGCATAAAATGATTAATTCCGCCGTAAAACAAAAATAATCCAAAGAGAATAGCTGCAATGAGTTTTAGTATCTTCATGATTGCTAGGAAATTTCTTTATAGGTGTTCATCACTATTTTACCAAACTGATACCGTTGTCCTCCAACCTTATGAGCTTTTGTTTATACAGCAAACCGATCGCTCGTTTGAAGGCTTGTTTGCTCACATCGAATTCTGCGCGAATGGATTCCGGTGAGGATTTATCATTGAAGGGCAGGGTGCCTTTATTGGTTTTAAGGGCTTCAAGGATTTGTTCACCAATCGGTTCAACGCGTCCGTAGCCGGCACGATCCCGGCGAAGATCGATGTTCCCGTCGTCTCTTACCTTGCTAACATAGCCAACTATCCATTGCCCGTAACCAAGGGGTTCGGAGAGGTCCGTATGGTAGAGCAGCCCCAAATGCTTATCGTTAATGATCGCCTTGTAGCCCAGTGGGGTTTGGTCGATAACCAGAAGATCGACTTCTTCTTCATAGGCATACTTTGCACCCTCATTGTTGGTGAATTGGGTCACGTGTTCGCTCGCTATGATACGTCCGCTATCCTCATCGACAAAGATGTACACGACACAAGTGTCACCTTCCCGTGGATCACTTTTCTGCTCACGATAGGGAAGGAGCAGGTCTTTACTCAATCCCCAGTCGAGGAATGCGCCTACCTTTGGATTCATGCTAACAACCTTCAGCACTGCGAATTGACCAACGACGGCTGCGGGTGTTTCGGTGGTGGCTACGATACGATCCTCCGAATCTTTAAAGACAAATACAGAGATCGTATCCTCATCTACCATGCCCACGGGCACATATCGTTGGGGTAATAAGATTTCCCCCAGATCGCCCCCATCGAGGTAGACACCATTATTGGAGTCCCGGATGCGTTTAAGTGTATTGTGTTTGCCAAGCTCAGCCATTTGTTGACCAAGCTGTCCTTTGTCCTGATCCGTCGCAAGCATCGTTTGTGGAGGTAGTAGTGGCGACCGAAGGTGAGCTGCCTTCGATACCAAGGATCCCCAAGTTAATACCTGCACCATTTCTTCTCTCCTTTGGAATACGAATCTCTTGCATATTTGCCTGGCTGTAACCATGGTCGGATTAGCTTCTTACCCACCATGCTTATGCCATCGTTAATCAGTTTTACTTCTCGGCACTTCACGCCACTAGAAAGCGGCCCACTTTTTTTCAGACGACGCGTATCGCTTGTGATTCTTGTCCTTCTACTCAGCGGGTCGCTCTTCGCTTCTGCTTCATCGGATGTCGACCGGCTCCTCTATGCGGCTTGTCCCGGCTTGCGGAACTATATGGAATACGGCGGACACGGGTTGCTTGTCTTCGATATCGATGACGACTATCGATTCGTGAAACGCATTCCCATTGGAGGTCTCGATGAAAAAGGCCGTCCCATAAATATTAAGGGAGTTTGCGCCAGTGCTGAAACCGGGAGAATTTATATGACCACGCTTCGCACGATGATGTGTCTGGATCTGGTGACCGAGACTCTGCTTTGGGAAAAAACCTATGACGGTGGCTGCGACCGTATGGCCATCTCTCCAGACGGGAAAACGATCTATCTGCCATCGCTGGAAAAAAACCACTGGCACGTCATTGATGCCGAACATGGTGACATTATCAAACGCCTCGATTTCCAATCGGGTGCTCACAACACAATTTATGGATTGGATGGGAAAGAGGCTTATATGGCAGGGCTGCACTCACATTTGCTCCGTGTTGCCGATACGGCGACCCACACCGTCTCCAAGGAGATTGGTCCCTTCACCAAACCGATTCGTCCCTTCACCATAAATCGCTCCCAGACCCTGGCCTTTGTGAACGTCAATGAATTGCTTGGCTTTGAGGTGGGCAACTTGAGGACGGGAGAGATGTTGCACCGCGTGGAAGTCCAGGATTTCAAGGTCGGTCCTGTAAAACGGCACGGCTGTCCAAGTCATGGTATTGGCATGACCCCTGATGAAAGCGAAATCTGGGTGTGCGATGGCTTCAATAGAAGGCTCCACATTTTCGACGCCACTGTCTTGCCACCCAGGCAGGTAACAAACGTCTTTCTTCGGGACGAACCGGGCTGGGTCACGTTTCGTCTCGACGGCAAGCACGCCTGGGCATCCACGGGCGATATTATCGATGTGGCCACGCGAGAGATTATCGGCGGCCTGGAGGACGAATTCGGACGGCTGGTCATGAACGAGAAAGTCGTCGAAATTCATTTCAAGAACGGCAAACCCATAAAAGTAGGAGATCAGTTCGGCCTCGGTCGAGCCGGAGACTCATAAATTCAACAGGATGAACCGAAGACTATTTTTAAAACATGCAAGCTACGCAGGTGGCACCCTCCTGGGTAGCGACCTCCTTCAGCTGGCTCTCCTTGCGGCCTCTGGAGATTCAACCACGTCTGATGGGCTCGATCTCTACGGCGGTACAACTTCGTTGCGCTTTAAGGCTACGGGTTTCTTTCGACTGGAAAAAGCAAAACGCTGGTGGCTGGTCACTCCCGAAGGAAACGCGTTTCTTTCACTGGGAATGAATCACGTTCATTCTGGCTGGATAAACCAGGCCTACAATGCCGATCACTGGCTCAAACAGTTCGGAGCTTCAAACTATGGCGATGAGGCATTCCGGGCAGGGCTACGGACATTCGTTAAAAGCAATCTGAATGATTTCGGTTTTAACACTCTCGGAATTCACAACAGCTGGGATTGGTTGCATCCCGAATTGCGCGTCCCCTGGATCAAGGGTCTCCCATTCGTTGATACGCACCATTATAAAGTGCCCACTGAAAAGGACTTTCTGGATGTGTTTTCGCCCGACTTCGAGAAGCATTGCGACACCCTGGCCAAAAAGGAAGCGACTCCCCTCAAGAACGATCCTTTTCTGCTTGGCTATGCAATGACCGACTGTCCCATTTTGACTGAGCTCGACGCGGCGCCACGCCCAAGTCACGTTTATGGTTCCAAGCGCGAAGGACTTCCCACCTGGCCGCGGGTCTTGCGGAACCTGCCACCCAAAGCTCCAGGCAAACAAGCCTATGTGGTTTCCATGCGCCAGCGGTACCAAGAAAATATCGGAGCATTCAACAAAACCTACACTACGAAATTTGCCAAGTGGCAGGACCTGGAGAATACAACTAACTGGCGGCCTGATTTTGATACCCGCAATGGGAAAGAGCTGGAGGACAACAATGCTTTTCTGGAAGAAGTGGTCGATCGCTACTACTCAGTTATGACCACCGCAATAAAGCGGCACGACCCCAACCATTTGATCCTGGGCGACAAGCTCAACGCGAATACGGACGCGGCCGAAACGGTCGCCCACATTACATCAAAATACACGGACCTTGTCTTTTACCAGCAGTACGGACGGTGGCAGGAACAGCGTAATCTTTTGATTCGATTGAGCGAAGCTTCCGGGAAGCCCCTCTTCAATGGAGATGGAGGATTCAACACCCCGCACGAAAATATGCCGAATCCCCATGGACCACACAGCATGGACCAGGTACATCGAGCTGACGAGACTATTCTTTTTGCCAGCAACGCGTTTGCTCGAGAGGATTTTGTTGGCTGGACAGTGTGTGGCTGGGTCGACACCTGGAAGACCATGCCTGGAAAACAGTACAAGCAACACGGTGGCTTGATGGATGCCTTTGGTAAACCGTACCAGCATTATCAGGACGCGATAAAGTCTTTCTCTGGACGCCTCTATCAAACCGCTCTTTGACCCTGTTGCCCCCAGTTAGGAGCGAGCAACTCGATAATCCTGGATTCGTTCGCATCGGAATCGTGAGAAGGAGCAGAAGTGAAGAATTGTTCAATCGATTAACAAAAGGGTATACTTTCGCCGATAGGATCTTCTATATTGCACGGTTAATCTCCTTATTTACTTTTGTCTGAGTATCGGCCATTAACTGAACCCCAACGGAAGCGCGCGCAAAACGCAGCCTTGTTGTCACAACTGTTTGCCATCATGATTACCATGGTGGTGTCGGGGCAGTACATGATTCTGTATGCCAATGACGTACTTGGATTTTCCCCCCAGCAAATAGCGCTGATTTTCAGTCTGGCTCCATTTGCCAGCATATTTCGCCTGCCGATGATCCCCTGGATCGAACGAATCGGGTTAACGGTCAGCCTTCAAATCGCACGGGTTGGTCAGATATTGATCATCATTTCATTGCTTCTCATACCGGCCGACCTACTCAGTTTTCCACTTCTGGCAGGTTTGATATTGATTTTCGTTTTATTCAGGGAACTTGGGCTGAGCACTGTTTGGGGTCCCCTCATGCAGCACATTACTACGGATGATGATCGTGGTACGTTTTTCGCCCGGATGCGGGCAAGCTTTACCATGGTTAACCTCTCCCTCAGCGCGGGAGTTGCCCTGCTGATCGGGCAAAAGATGGAGGCGACCCAATACAAGATTATCCTGGCAGTGTGCATACTCGGTTCCCTCAATTCCATTTTCTGGTCAAGACGTATTCCGGAACCTCCCAAGCGGGGAGAAGATGGTTACGAGGCTGGTGATCACTCGATGAAAGGGTTATGGAAATTATTCAAAACCTCACCCCTTTTCCGGATTCCCCTCTTGGTTACCTTGACGGTCTCCCTGGCGGAACTTCCGATCGCCATTGTTTATTTTCGCGAGGCTTTGCATGTGCCGGCCAACCTGATGGGTGCACAGATATTCTGCGCAACCCTGGGGCAAGTGTTGTCGCTTCTGTTGTGGGGGAAGATCTCCGACAGTCTGGGCTTTCGTCCCATGTTGGCAGGGTTACTTTGGCTTACCTTAGGTATGTCCCTTCTAATCTGGATTATTCCTGTTTTTCCTTACGACCTTCAATCTTCAGCGGATATGTTTCAGGAATACCTGCCCGGGATCATCGCCCTGATGCTCTACGGGTTTGGCAATGGCGTTCTTCTTGCAGGATTGGGAATCGCCACCACCGCGGTTAACCACTACCATGTAAATGCCAAAAACAGCCTGGCAGCACTCAATCTCTTCGCACTGATTCAACTCCTTTTCCAGGCGGCGATCATGCTGGTTATTGGGGTTCTTCTACAAAAGATAGTCATTCCCCAATCTCTGGATGCCACTTACCACACCGGGTTCACATTTGACTGGTTCAAAGCGTTCCGTGGAGGACTGGTTCCACTCCTGATGCTGCTATCCATTCCGGCCGTATTGAAGCTGCCAAATCTGAAGCCCTGGATTGGAGTTTCTGATTTCTTCGCCGTGTTTCGCTACAATCCGTTTCGAAGTATGCTGGGTGGCAGGCGGATATACGATGAGAACGAATCACAGCGAATCCAATTTGCTCGATCATTAGGCGAGACCAACAACCCTTTAAATCTTTCCATGCTAGGAGTATTGTTAAAAGACCCATCGTATGAAGTGAAAGTCGAAACAATCCGCAGTCTTGCTTATACCGGTTCAGACTTTGCCGGGGAGGAACTTTTGAAGCTTTTGAAAGATCCCGAGTGGCGGGGACTTTGGAACCATGCGGCATGGGGACTGGGCGAATTAAAGTATCAATGCGCCGTGGACCTGCTCATTGAGCGTTTGGAGCCCAACAGTCCACCTCGTGTCAGAGGCATGGCAGCCAGAGCACTTGGTAAACTGAAAAATCCAAAAGCCATTCAGCCCCTGTTGGATACGTTGGAGAATGAAACCATGTACCCGCACATAATATCGGCATGCAGTTGGGCTCTCCTGCAAATTGAAAACACCGCTTCCACGGAAACGGCATTTCTAAGTATCATCAAACTCCGTGAGCGGGAGGAACGCTATGAGCTCCTGAGTATTCTATCGCGAATGATGGGAATTTCCGATCGCTGGATACTAATTTCCGATAGTAGAACTTCTGCCCATAAATGCCTTCATGACTACATCGAAACCTTTTCCAAAAAGTGGAAACAGGAGCGTGAATTTATCATCCAAGCCTTGGAGAATCAGAATAAAGAAGTTATACACCAGGCCTTGACCGATCTCCTGGACCTTGCACCGATCAACGAATTGCTACCTCAACGATCACTTTCAAGGGCACTTGAAAAAACAGAGTCCTGGACGCCCGTGACGGTGCTGGCGGCAGCCTGGCTTCTACTGAAATAGGACAATTCAAAAGATGACCTTGGAGAATTGTCATCTTTTCGCCTAAAAATACAGCTCTGAAATTTAGCAAAAGATTCCCTTCACCTATTGGGTGAAAATGAGTTATCGCGAAAATTGCTCTCTCAATATCCATCAATGCCCTTATCATTATTCAACAGCGGTTTTAAGATTCATCATTGGCTTGAGATTGGAGGACTGCGAGATGGGGAAAAGGGAGTCTCGACAGTAGTTGTACCTTTTTACAACATGCTGGAATGAAGAAGTTGCTCGCATTTGTCCTGCCGGTCTTTTTAACCGGATGTCTTATCATCTCTAATTTGGGTTGCTCGCCGGAATCCTCGTCTGACGACCAGGTGATCATGCTTTTTGACGGGACATCGCTGGAGGGTTGGAATATTCAGCCGGGAGAGGAACAATGGTGGCGGGTAAATGAGGGCATGATTGAGGGCGGCTCTCTGGATGAAAATGTACCGCTCAACACCTTCATCACGCTTCCACAGTCCTATCAGAATTTTGAACTCATGCTGAATATACGCATCGTCTCCGGCGAGGGCGCGGGATTTAAAAACTCGGGAATCCAGATTCGCAGTCAGCGACTGCCGAATCATCACGAGATGATCGGTTACCAGGTGGATGCTGGCATTGGCTGGTGGGGAAAAATCTACGACGAATCACGTCGCCGCGAAGTGATCGCCAATCCCGTGGACGAAGCGGCCTTGAAAGAAGTGGTCCATGATTGGGATGGCTGGAACAATTACCGCATCTTGGCCGAAGGTCCGCACATCCGCAGCTGGATAAATGGTGTGGCCGCGGTCGACTACACAGAGGAGGATCCGACTATTCCCCTCGACGGTCTAATCGGGGTGCAAGCTCACAAGGGTGGAAAGTTTGTGGTGCAGTTTAAAGATATCACTATTCGGGAACTGCCGCCGATACCAGGCACACCCACCTGGGAAGGGATAGAGTTAAAGGAATGGCCGAAGAAGTGAGCCGAGTCGAAAGGGTGGCTCGGAGATAGAGTTACTGGAATTAGGATTAAGGTTAGGATTAAGATTATGGTTCTGGGGTAGGGGAGACTGTTTGAGTGTGCGATTGAGGGATTGGGTGACTTGGAATCGGATTAGGATTGGGATGGTACAAGAATACAGGACCGCACAGAGTACTCATCGTTGAAACATTTATAATGAACAAACTTCGTGTCTCTGAGCTTTGGTGATAGCCAATTAGTCTGATCCTAGAATTTCTCAGCATTCTTCGCTTTCAGCTACGTCATGGCACCGTTGAGGTAATAAACTGGACTTTGGAAGAACGGATCAGGATTCTTTCCGGCCCTTAACTTTGATGTCTCGATGACTACACGAACTATTTTTTCAACGATGCTTTTTTGTCTGACGGTTGTGGGGGAAGTATTTGCTGTTTTGCCGGATCAGCTGAGTGTGGGGGGATATTGATGGAGATTTCAAGGCTGAGGTGTTGGTGCTTACGAAGCGCTCGGTGAGGACGGCCAACCACTATCAGGTTAAAACCTGGGATGCCGTAAACGGTTATAAGGATGTGGCGGCGCCCGAGGTTCGGACCTATCGCGGATTTGTCGAGGACGATCCGGATATGCGAGTGAATGCCAACATTGAATTGGGAGGATTACTCAATGCCAATCTCAGCGATGGTCGAAATATTAATATTCGACTGACCACTCAATCGGTTACGGTGACGGGTCCGGAGGGTACCTCGAATCCGGGGACGGGCAATGTAGTTGTTCCCTTGAAGGTGGATCGAATCTCTCCGACCTCCAGGGGATTTATTGTTCCGAGACACATCATGCGTCGCATTCAGATGGGTGCCGGTCATCAGTCCTCGTGGGACGACATCATGCAAAGCGCTGGTTCTTGTTTGGGAACCGGTACAGTGGAGCGAATGATAGATCACAGTCATGTCGCGCTGGAAGCTGCGGCACCCGCTGTTGTTTATGGTACAGCTCTTCCTCCTTTCGCCATGGAAGACGGTGGCAACACCCAGATGGATCAACCCCTGGAAATTGATTTATTGGAGAATGATTACGACGGTAACGGAGACGACATTTTTCTGGAGCAAGTAGATTCGGTCACCTCACGTGGAGGACGCGTTGAAGTCGTGGAAGGTGGCAAGGTTCGTTATACGCCACTCCCAGGATTCCTCGGTATGGATGAGTTTACTTACCAGGTATCGGATTCGGATGGACTGACCAATCGGCATGGTTACGCAAAAATATTTGTGCGGAATAATGGTCTGGCGACCCGTATTCGATTTGATGAAACGAGTGGTTCTATTGCCAGGGACTCTGGGCCGTATAGAGCTCATGGATTACTGACAGACGGATTGTGTTTCTGCCATTCAGAATCAGGTCAGCTCGATTCTGCGTTGGAAAGAACGGTTGAGGATGGAGTAGCAGCGAGTGCCGACTTTGAAGGTGTGGGTGATCCTATGGATGGAAGTTTGAGCGTTTCGCTCTGGGTTAAATATAGACAGGCACCGACAGAAGAAGGGATATTGATCTGTAAGGGTGGAACCGTGATTAAAAGTCGCTTCGACAATCCGCGCGGTGGATGGTTTATCGGACACACCGCGACTGGTGGTTTTCGCTTTGCGGGAAATCTGCAACGTGACCTTTGGCAGAACACAGAAAAATTTGATAGAGAATCAAACGCTCCCATCAAGGCAGAAACCTGGTATCACTTAGTTATGGTAATCGACCGTCCAAATCAGGTGATTCGAGCTTGGGTAAACAATGAGGAAATCTTGAATTCGAACTGGACCAGCTTTGTGCCCGATGGATTGATCAATAGTTCCCACAGTCCCCTGGTTATTTTCAGTAGTGAAGAACAACAGGATCAGGGCGAATGGTTTGGTCCTGTAACCATCGATGAGATTCAGATTTATAACAACGTGCTAACTTCAGAGGATGTTGCCTTGCTCAATGACGTGGTACTCGACTCCGACAACGATGAGCTTCCCGACCACTGGGAGTTTCTCAACTTTGGGACTATCGAAATGGTGAATGCCACCAGAAATAACGACGGCGATGGAGCCACTGATCTGGATGAATATATCGCTCGAACTGATCCGAAACTGAATTCGGAATATCTGCGAACCCATTTAGTCCAACAGAATCCTTCGAGCCGGGAATTGATCTGGCAAAGTATTCCCGGCGTAAGTTACCAAATCGAATATTCTCAATCACTCGAAGTAGAATCCTGGGAGTCAATTGGAAGTGATCTTAATGGACTGGAAGGGTATACTAGCTGGATCGATTCAGATCTCGAACGAATGGACAGTGAGCTGGGATTTTATAGAGTGAAGGTGGTAAGGTGAGGGGAGATTGAGGAATGGAGAGACTTGAATACTTGGAAACTGAGAGACTGGCCTTTGATAACTAAAGGAACTTGGTGCCCTATGTCCTTTTAATTCTTATAGGCACTTTATGAAAGGTCGGTTTCGTTTTGTTGGACGTTGGGGATGGTAGTTGGATTTCCATCGCGCGTTGCCCGGTATTGTGGGGAGGTTGGGAGAAGGGATTTGGAAAAGGGTATTGGGCTCGCAAAATTTCTGAAGATGAGCGTACGTTTACAGTGGGAATTATTTTTTATGCGAAAGATTGATTGTCATGTGCACCTTGTCGGAGACGGCTCCTCTGCGAGTGGTTGCTGGTTTCGTTTGGACACGCTTTATCATCGATTACAGGCACGCCTGATGTTGCGGGGACTTGGGATCGATTTCAAATACCTTAAAGGTGGATTGGATGACGTGTACGTTGAGACCTTGGCTAGTCTTGTACGAACGTCGTCTTTGGATGCTGTAGTGCTTTTGGCCCAAGACATTCCCTACGATGATATGGGTAATGCTCTCCCGGAAAAGGCCGGATTTTATGTGCCTAATGAGTACCTGTTTGATGTCATTGAAAAACACCCGGACATTTTTATCCCGGCTGTGTCGATTCATCCCGGACGCCAGGACGCGATGGAAGAGTTGCAGCGTTGTATCGACCAGGGAGCCCGGGTTTTGAAGCTGCTGCCGAATTGCCTGAATATTGATTATACCGAAGCCCGCTACATCCCGTTCTGGGAATGTATGGAAAAGAATGAAATGATTCTATTGTCCCATACGGGAGGTGAGAAAACGTTACCTGTAATGCGTCCGGAGTTCGCAGATCCTTTGCTTTTGCGATCGCCGCTTGAATGCGGGGTTGCAGTGATTGCGGCTCACTCTGCTGGCCGATCAGGAATCTTTGATGCCGATTATACGGATACACTTCTTAAGCTCTTTAAAGAATTCCCACATTGCTATGGCGATAACTCGGCATTGTGTAGCTTGAATCGGGCACGAACACTACCGAAGATCATTACAAAAGAAGCGATGCCCAGGCTGATTCATGGCAGTGATTATCCTGTTCCGATCATGGGATCCGGACCCTGGATGAACGGTGTGCTTTCCTGGAAAGACTACCGCCGCTGTCGTAAGATAAGCAATGTGGTTGAGCGGGATTATCAGCTCAAACGAGCGATGGGCTTTTCGGAGGTTACATTTACGAGGATGGATGAGTTGTTGAAGGGAGGAGGATGAAATTAGAAAATGGAAAGACGCCATGCTTCCCCAAGTGTTGGCAGAAAAAAGACGAAGAGGATGAGAAGGAGGAAGATGAAGATTTATTTAGACAGTTAGGGCCGCCCAGGCATAGGTTGCGGTTACGGAGAAGAATACAACAGTGAGTAGGTGGTAACCGGATTTGTGCCACCATTCTTTTTGGAATTCACTCATGTCAAAGAATCCGTATTGAATGATCAGGCGAGCACCCCAAAATAAAGCAAAGTAGGTGAGGAGGACTTTTGCTAGAACAGTTCCTTGAGCCAATTCAGCCGCAAAGATGATGCTGATCAGACCTATACTAAATATTGAAAAGGCAGTATAGCTCATATAGACCCAGAACAGCTTTTGGTGGAAATCAGGCATGAGTCTGACTTTGTTTTTCAGATCGATAACTCCGGGCATTAGGCTAGCAGCCAACAATATGCAGAGGGTCGCGCAACCAGCGAGTCGTATAAGAAGTTCTGCGTTCATAGTAGTAAGAAGTCTAAAAATGGATTCATGACTTCGTATAAAAAGCTAGTGTGAAATAGTAGGAACACAGGCGCAACAAGGATTAGCCAGGTAAAGATGATTCCGCCCACGCCGTCAGAGATACCTAGCTGTTTTCCTGGTTTGCTTCTCTCTGCTATAATACCGAGGCCTTGGAAGGCAAAATACAAAGTAGGAAGCCCATAGCCACCTCCTGCGGGAATTGAGATCACCAGGTCATGAATGAGACCGGACATCAGAAACGTGAATACAACGGCGCAAGGAAGCCCCATCTTTCGATAGATGGGTTTAAAGAAATACGCGTTTGCCAAATTGTTGAATGCCCGGTTCCAACGTACACTCCAGAATTCACTTAACGTACGACTGAGTAACGGTGATTTCATGATGGGTTCCGCTTTCACATCGAAAATGCGCCACACAATGGAAAGCAATTGAAAGCTACCGAAATGAAGCATAAGGATCAATCCCACCATACCGGACCATGCGCGGGAAAAGGGATCTTCAATTTGCGGTGTGAGACCCCAAACCAGCAACGCTCCAAGAACGGTTTTAAGGATGGCCACCAACCATTCGAATAATGTCGCTCGCACAGCCTTTCCTTTGGCTCCGAGAAATTCACCAATATCCATGCCCGGCCAAAGAAGAAAAAATCGAAAAGCATCGTAGGACCGGATCTTTTTTCTCCTAGTGACCCACTCCATAAAAACCGCCCATTTGAATCCGAAGAACAAGGCGAACGCGATACACCACATAAAAACCCAGGGTGGAAGTTCTCTTCGAAGGAACAAGCTGCCAAGCATGAGTCCGACCAAAGGCAACCAGCGAATGATGGGTAGGTACCGGGTGCTCTTGTTGTCGGATTGATACTGCCGGCCGCTTTGATTTCCCAGGTCGATCTGGTTATTGAACGAGAGGCTGGCGATATTCTGTTGGGGTGGAATGATGGAGGAGAACTGCAAACGTCCACTGACCTGGCAGAATGGGAAACGATGCTGAACACTCCCAGTCCTTTGAGGTTGGTTCGTGAGGAACAGTTGGACAGTCAGTTTTTTAGAGTCGTTAGCACCTGGAGTACACGGGCAGAATTATTGGATGCCAATTCGGAGATGTCGGTTGCTGAACTGAATGGGAAAATATATGTGCTGGGCGGATATCCTTCGTCGAGGATCAGCGTCGCCACTGTCCAGATTTATGATCCGGAAACAGACGTTTGGAGTTATGGAACTTCGCTGCCGCAAGCGCTCAACCATACAATGGCGGCGAGTGTTGCAGGTAAGATTTATCTAATAGGTGGCCAGGTAACTGCAAATGGCGTTGGTCCTTTTGTTAACACTGTTTATGCATACGATCCTGAATCCAACGAATGGAGCGTCAAAGCCCCGATGCCGACCATTCGCAGTGGATGTAATGGAATAACTGCTAACGGTTGCTTCTACGTTTTTGGCGGAGAGGGTGACGACTCCGCCACCCATGGCGTCTTTGAGGAGGTGGAAGTTTATAATCCGAAAACCGACAGCTGGACTCAGTTGGAGCCATTTCCAATCCCGGTCCATGGGGTAACCGGTGCGGCGTTTATTGATGGACTTATTTATCTGCCGGGTGGAGGTGTTTCAGAAGGTGGCAGTAGCGGCGGAACTCAGCACCAGGTATTCCATGTGTCGCTTGAATGCCTGTAAGAAGTTTTTCAGAAACTACAACGAATGCTTGGTGAGGATTTTATCACCAGAATTAAGAATGCCGAGGTGGGTATCCTTGAATCCTGTACTATATTTTAATCCGTAACCGAGAAGGCGATCGAATCCAATGTGCGCGATCCAAATAAGTGAAATTGCCATTAAAGTAAGCCGCGAATATCCCAGGGATACGGCCGCAAGAATAAGTGGAAGCACATAGGTATGAGCGACGTTGTACAGTATCGCTCCTATTTCCTTATTAATGATATAGCCGAGCATGAACAGGTCGGGAATGAGAAATAATGAAAGGAATAACCACCAGTTGAATTCTAATGTTTGGTATGCAGTGACTGAAGTCAGGAAAATAGCCAGGCCTTCAAGTTTAAGTAATAATATGGGTTTCATAATATGTGGTGCATTCACCCGCCTTGCACTGAAGGATTCAGGTAACGTTCAAGGAGTATTCTACTGCAAAGTTTTACTTTCTCGAGGTCATGGATTCGTCGGACGAGACGGTGGTAACTGTAGAGTACTTTGAATAGATGTCCTTTGGCTATCCAGTAATACATTTTATCAGGTACGATTTATCAAGCCGAGCGCTATATAGTTCACCGGGTACTGCCGCGTAAATAGAGTCCTCGAATACGCCGGGAATTGCGAGGCCTCCGATGATGCTGGAAGATAGTTTTAGAAATTCTTTTCGATTCATTTTGGATTTTCCGGGTCGCCGCCGCAAACGCTTATTAAGCGGTGTTATATTCTTGAGAGTTCAGGAAGAAAGTCAATGTGAGTGATCCAAGGAAAATTAATTGACCCTTTTAATAAAGTAAAAATCGTTTAAGACGATCTTGTATACTACTGAAAATTTGGGGATTGAAGGTGCCTGTAGTTGCCATACGACGAAATTGACCGCCCTTTCGATTCTTTAAAAAATAATGAAATGTTTTAAAATCAGGACCGAAGGTCGACTATTCTGCATATTTTCTAGGAGGTCTCCTAAGTAACTCCAATACGAGCTTCAATCTGTCATTGGAAAAACTCTTGCTGTTCGTGAACTAGAAATAAAATATCCTGTGTTAATTCTATGGATTTATCGGAAAATAGATTAGAAGTAAAATATCAAGAAACGGATTCGGCGAAAGTTTATAAAACTTCGAACGGAAGCTCTTTTTATTACTGTAATGTAATTTCCAGATTCGAGAAACTTTTCGACCAACAGTATATTCGAGAAGTAGTTGGTAACGTTCGGGCATCGATCAACTTTAGTGATGAGATAGATATTTATGTGCATTACTATAATCCATTGGATCTTGTACCAGAACCGATTTTTATTCAAAATAAGGAACGGCGTCGCATCCTGATTCTTATCTCGGATGAAACGGGTTCGGTTCCTACTTATTTGACCAAGGATTTTGATGCGGTTTTCAAAAACTTTATCCCCGATAGCCCAGAGAGTGTTCCTCTTTTCCCACTGCCAGCCGGGTATTCAGGAGATTCAATGAACTCCTCAAAATTACCGGTTAACCAACGGGGAAATGACGTGTTTTTTTCGGGTAGAATTGAGCCGCATAGGCATGAGCTTTATCGTTCGCTTACCTCGCTTCAATATTTACCAAGTATCAACCCTCGTTTGGATCGAGTTATATCCCGGCTTTATTTGAAAATCCTTAGACGGAAAAAAATCCGAAGGTTGTCGAATTCATTTATTCATTTTCATGCGGATAATTTTTATGAAGGGGTTCTTGATCCGCGGAGTTTTAATGAATTGTTGATGAATTCCAAGATAGCCCTTTGTCCCAGGGGGCGTGCATTGGAATCCTTTCGACACATAGAAGCTGCCAGAGCAGGGTGTGTCATCTTTTCTGAGAGCTTGCCTGATCACTATTTCTACAAGACGGCACCTTTTGTGTTTTTTGATTCCTGGAAAAATGTTTTGTCCACTATAAAAGGAGTTCTTTCGGACGAAGATTTGCTATTGCAGCGCCAGAACGAGACCATTGCCTGGTGGGAAAATATGGTGAGTGAATCCAGTGTTGCGCGCTACATAGTTGAGCGGTCTTTAGAAACTATGAACGGTAGATGACCCTCATAGGGTTAGGTTTATCAGCTTTCTTGACCTTCCCAGGCTTTTGAAAAAGCCTCTTTTTGAATGACGCATCTCAAGTCTCAGGTTTTTGAAAAATCTCATAGCCGTTCTTTTCTCTGGAAGCTTTGTATCGGGACGGTTCTTTTGGGAATCGTAACAGGGTTCGTACTCAGTCGTTTTGATTTCAAGAGTGAGCTTTCGCTTCAATCGCGGGTTGAAACGTATTTTTCTGCAAATCTTTCAGAGTTTTCACAAGCCGGTGACCTTCAGAGTGAATTGACAGAAGTGGTTTTTTTGCTGGTAGAGGATTCATTGAAATCCGGGGAAATTGAAACCGAAGAATTACTGACAGAGATTCCTTTTTTAAGTTATTGGATTCTAGGTGATGGTCATGCCCGGTTTGAAATTTTATTTCGGAAGTACCTTTCAGCGGTCGATTTTAGTTTAGTGTTTTTATTTGTCGATGCGCTGGGCGAAGAGCCCGATGCCGCCGCGCAACTAAAAGAACTCGGGGAAACGAATCCTACTCCACGTTACGCCAATCAAGTACTTGCGCTTTTGGAAAGTAACAAAGAGTTATACGACAACGCGTATCCATTTTTGCTGAAGGAGGGAGAGTTTTCCGAAGCCTTATGGGCAAGAAAACAAGCTGTAATCAATCGTCACTATCGCAAAGACTTTAATGCCTTGGAAGAACTGGCGAATAATCCGGATTATGAGGATGCATTCGATCCCTGGATACGAAGGGAGTTGGCAACTCATAACCGCGATTGGCTATCGACTGTAAAGTGGATTATGATTGGTCAATTAGTCGGGCTTGAGCCGGGCAGCTTTATTTTGGCTACCATTGCCATGCTTGTTTGGGGCACGCTTTTATTGCAGCTTGGTCAGGCAAGTCGTTTCGACAAATGGACACCTGTTCTTTGTTTCCTGGGTTTGCTTTTGGGAATGTTAAGCATAACGCCTGGCCGGTTCTGGATCGTATTGGAGGATCTGTATCTCCCGATATCGGAAGGCGAAGATCTTTTCCACAGTATCGTCTACTTTATTGCTACGGTGGGATTGCGGGAGGAAGTTTGCAAACTGCTTTTGTTTATTCCCCTGACGCCTATCCTGATCAGGCGACGGAACGAACTCGAGTTTCTACTCGTTGCCAGTTTTGTCGGGTTGGGCTTCGCCTACGTAGAAAATTTTAACTACCTGATCAGTTCAATGGGAACCGGCGTCGCGGGTCGTTTTTTAACAGCCAATTTTTTCCATATTTCTCTTACCGGAATGAGTGGATTGTTTTTTTGCCGGATGTGGAAAACCCGGGGGTATAGCTACAACGACTTTCTGTTTATTTTCGGAGTCGCAATAATCGCTCACGGCCTCTACGACGCGCTACTTACTCATCCTCCGATGGATGACGGAGGATTCATCGCCCTGATACTGTTTATAGTTTTCGCAAAATACTATTTCAAGGAAGTGCACCATCTTCGGGAAGTATCCAAGAGCATCATTAGTTTATCAGCCAGTATGAGCTTCGGTATTTCCCTGATCCTGGCCAGCTTGGTAGTTTATTTAAGTATTGTGCTCAATGTATCCCAGGCTATCCAACTCGCTTTCGGCAGTTTTCTGGGAAGCGGCATTATTCTAATTATGTTTTTCAGAGAATTTAACGAATCGCTCGGAGCCTAGCGGGTGCCTGAAAACAAACCCGAGCTATCGAACTAAACAAATAGCTTTTCCACTACGTGGCCGACGTTGATAGTGGGTCTTTCGAGACGCCCGCCTTTTTTGAACTCGAGGTTCATATGATCCAAACCCAAGGCATGCAAGATGGACGCGTGCAGATCATGCACATGTATTTTTTCAGAAACGGCCCACAGACCCAGTTCGTCGGTCGAGCCGATGACCTGGCCTCCTTTTATTCCACCCCCTGCCATCCACATGGTGAAGCCAAATGGATTGTGATCCCGACCATTTCCTTTTTCACTCATCGGGGTTCTTCCAAATTCTCCACCCCAAACGACTAACGTATCTTCGAGCAGTCCACGCCTTTTTAAATCCGTCAATAATGCGGCCACCGGCTGGTCCATGGACTCACAGAGTCTCTGGCCACGTTCTTCGTGATTTGCATGCGTGTCCCAGCCGCTGCCCGATCCGCTATAGACCTGGACAAAGCGCACACCTCTTTCAACCAGGCGTCGTGCTTGCAAGCATTGTTTTCCGAAGGGTTCTGTAACTTCTCGGTCCAAACCATACATCGATTTGGTAGCCTCGCTTTCTTGTGAAAGATCAACCGCTTCAGGAGCATCTGCCTGCATACGGTAAGCCATTTCATAAGATTCAATTCTAGCTTCGAGCTCGTCATCAAATGCGTTTTGTTGTGCATGCCTTCGATTCAGGTTGGAGAGCAGATCCAGTTTCAACTTCTGACGCGTATCCGATACTCCTTTCGGTGGATCCAGATTGGGAATTGGTACCGTACCCTGTTGAAATAAAGTACCTTGATAGGTTGCCGGCATGAATCCGGTGCCCCAGTTACGAACGCCACCGAGCGGTAGTTTCTTTCCGTCCGTTAAGACGACGAAGGAGGGTAGGTTTTTGTTTAGTGAACCAAGACCGTAAATGGCCCAGGCACCGAGTGAGGGACGGCCACCCACCACGGATCCTGTGTTCATTTGGCAAACAGAGCCCACGTGATTTAAGCCATCGGCCTGACAAGAACGAATCACTGCCAATTCATCCGCATGCTTGGCAATGTTTGGGCACCAGTCGGAAACGGAAAGTCCACTCTCGCCATATTGTTTCCAGGTTCTGGGGGATCCCATCAGTGGTGATCCTTGTTCTCCCATGGCGGTGACCGGTTCCTTGAAACTCTTCGGCAGTGTGGTCCCATGAAGTTTATTTAAAAGGGGCTTAGGATCGAACATATCGATATGACTCGGTCCGCCTTCCATAAACAGAAATATGACGCGTTTCGCCGTTGCTTTATGCTGTCCGGCCTTTGGCGCCAGTGGATTTTTTGCCGCTGCACTTAGGGTTTCGAATCCGAGCATGCCGGCGAGGGCAACACTGGCTGCTCCACCTCCGGCGCGCATGAGAAAGTCCCTGCGCGAAAAAGAATATTCCATATGCGCCATCGATTTTATAAAGGTGTTTTGACTGTTGCCCATGGGATTTCTTTAATTGCTGTAAACAAATTCGTTGGTGTTCATCAATACATGACAGAAGTCTGCCCAGGCTGTCCTGTACGCATCACCTTTGGGTTCTACTGATTCAAGAAAGTTACGTGCATCGATGATGTCCTCTTCGGTCGGACCACGGCCTAAGGCCGTAAGGTAAGCCGTGGTAATCCGGTCTTCAGTGCTGGCTCCTTGTTTACTTAAAACCTGGTCTGCAAATTGTTTGGCCCGTGATAGGGTCCAATCGCCGTTTAACAATGCCAGAGCTTGTATCGGAGTTGTAGTGACGTCACGAAGTGAACAGCTGTTGTGAAGGTCGGGAGTATCGAATGAGTTCATCATCGTCATTTCTTTGTTGCGCTTATTGATCACATAAATGGATCGGCGCGGAGAATTCTCTTCTTCTACAGCGGGGCCGCCCATGGTGGTATCGATCTCACCACTGACCGAAAGGAGAGCGTCGCGCAATTGTTCCGCATCCATGCGCCGAACCGGCATCCAGGACAAGTAGCGATTGTCTGCATCCGCCTTCTCTGCGATATCGGCATCTCTGGGAGTCGAGCTTTGTCGATAGGTTGCAGAAGTCATCATCAAACGGTGCATGGATTTTAGGCTCCATCCCTCTTCAACGAACTTTCGTGACAACCAGTCCAGTAACTCGGGGTGGGAGGGTTCCCCGCCGAGAACACCGAAGTCATTACTCGAAGGTACGATTCCGGTTCCGAAATGCCACTGCCACAAACGGTTTACCATGACTCGCACGCTCAATGGATTTTCTTCATCTGTCAGCCAGAGCGCGAGGGTCGCACGTTGCCCGGTTGTTTCAGAGACGTTATTCAATGAGACGATGGTGGCGTCTTGCGGATCCAAAATGGAGAGGTATCCGGGCTCAATAAGTTCACGTCCGTTTTTGCCTTCGAGGTAGGACTTGGGGGCTGTTGCTCCGATATCCTTGACCGCGGCAACTTGTTCACGTTGAGGTTTGTAAGCGTCGAACGCCCGAAGTTCTTTTTCCAATGCTGCCCAACGCACCTTCTCTTCTTTGTCTAATTCCGCCTGGAATCTGATTTCCGATCGAGAGTCGATTAATTTATAGGCAAAACGAGTGAGTTGCTCCTCGTAGGGCGTGCGTTCAGGCTTATCCAAAATTTCCTTCATATATGTTGGAAGTTTTGCTCTGGCTAAAGCCTTCTCCTTTTCCAAGGGTCCAACTTTTAGAGCCTCCATTTCGGTGCGTATACCCAGGGTCATACTTTCCCACGTTGCTAATTCCGTACGGTACCTTTTATCCGCATCCTCGCCACCGAGGTGAATGTCCTCCCATGGTGAAATTGCGGAAAAGAATGATCGAAATCGAAAGTAATCTTTTTGGGTAATCGCATCAAACTTGTGGTCGTGACAACGCGCACACTTCATGCTCATCCCAAGAAACACATCTCCGGAAACATCGGCGATGTCATCCAGTGTGGCTTCCCAATGACGGGTCATGTCCGGTTGATTATCCTCATACGGCCAGAGGCGTAAATATCCGGTGGCTTTTTTGGCCTCGTCATTGTTCGGATAAAGTTCGTCGCCGGCGATCTGCTCCTGCACAAATTGCGCATAGGACTTGTCGCTGTTTAGCGATTCAATCACATAATCCCGGTAGCGCCAGGCATTGGGTCGAAGAACATCCGCTTTGAATCCGTCCGTGTCCGCATAGCGGACGAGGTCCAGCCAATGGCGGGCATAACGTTCTCCATAGCGTGGTGATTCAAGAAGCTGGTCGATTAGCTTTTCATACGCATTGGGTGCCGGGTCATTGATAAAGGCGTCGACTGCTTCAGGCGTCGGAGGCAACCCCAATAAGTCCAGGCTGGCTCGGCGGATTAAGGTGCGTCGATCAGCCTCATTTGCCGGAGTCAGTTTGCGACTTTCGATGCCTTGCAAAATGAAAGCATCGATAGGATTTCTGATCCAATCCTTGGCCCGCACCGTCGGAACCTTCGGTTGTGAGATGGGTTGGAAAACCCAGTAAGCGCGTTGCTCCTCCGTGAAAGAATCTTCCGCAGGAGTCCCGAATAAGCAGCTTGCTGAGAGCAGCAGGAAACCAACGATCCATAATCGTTTGAGATAAATAGGGGTAATCTTTCTTCTACTCATTAGAAACCAACGGGTTATTGGAACTGATATGCTCGCTTTGTGCAAGCAAGGCCTGCAGGGATCATATCCGCACAATTTACTGCCATCGTCAAGGTTACAGCTTATTCCAAAAGTAAAACGGGAAGCCTATTTTTATGATAATGCCTGGGGCACCGCGAATTCTCCTTTGTTTTCGGGCTTTTTTGATGTTGGTCAATAGACCGAAGCCAAGAGTGGACGCAGCTTTCAGGCATGTGCTCGAGAACATCAGCTGTTGGATGACAGATTTTTGCTGGTAGAGGCTCATCGGGCCGACTGAAACGCGCTGGAGCGCGTTAACAGGTTAATGCCAAAGTCTATCCCGGGGGCGGTGGATTCATCGGAGTCAACCGGTTAATCCCTAGTAAATATGAAATATGAACATCGACCCTATTCTGTTCTGAACATCGACCCTATTCTGTTCTATTCTGTTCCTCTCGGCCTTGTTAATGCAGGCCCACCTAAGAGGAAAGTAGCGGGCCTATAGGTTGCATGTATCATTTCGGTTTTCAAAACAGTTGCTCAATCAAACATTGACGCCTCTTGGTCCAATCCTACATTTCCATCCTTTTATGATGCGGGTGTAGCTCAGAGGATAGATTCGAGGCTTTAGCCGACAGTCCTCACTGCGGTTTTCAAAACAGTTGCTCAAATACTAAGTTGACCTACCGATGCGACTTTCTATTTTCCCCTGATTTCTATTATGCGGGTGTAGCTCAGAGGATAGAGCTGCGGTTTTCTAAACCGTAGGTCGCAGGTTCGATTCCTGCCACCCGTACCATTAATAATCAACGGGGTCTCTACCAAAAAGTGGGGGCTTTTTTATGTACGGTTATTGTTATCCACATTGAGCGATGGGGGTGTGGATCGACTGTCTAGACCGCCGTTGGTATTGGTATTAATCAAAGCGGTCAGATTTTTTCGGATAAAAGGACTTCCGCAATCACCCAGCTCCCAATAATCCAGTCTTGAGTCCCAGCAGCTTATTGCATGTAAATAAATGGGCTTCACCCATCTTCTCATTCACCCCATGGATCAAGATACTCCACCCAGTCCAGATAATGGCTCCTCTAACCCGCCTTCAGGTAAGTTTCGGCGAGACAAGATGGCGAGACATGGCGTGAGAATCCGCGGTTTGATGCCTTGTTGGAGGATTGATTGTTAACCACGAAGGACACGAAGAACTCTAATATTGAATGGAAACCTTGGAACAGATCGGGACACTTCATACCATCGCTCAAGTCGCTATTACTTTAGTTGGATTTACCGGCATCGTCTTGGTATTCGGAGAACGATCGTCGTTGAAGTTGGGCGAGAGTGAGTATCTTCGCATCCTCTCCATGGTTGCGCCGACCTTGGTGGTCTTGTTGGGTTGTTTTGTTCCGATCCTGTTGATTGATTTCACGGACAATGAAGTTGTGATCTGGCGAATATCAAATGGGATATACGGGACTCTTCATCTATATCCTGTTACAAGCTTCTTACTTAATAAGGCGAAGAAGACCAAAGGTCAAAACACAGCAATGATTTTTGGTTATCTCACAATATTGGCGAACTACTTGACGGCTTTCGGCCTGATTCCATGGCCTGCAAGTATCTTTTTCTTTGGCCTTCTTTGTGTGGGAGATGGGGGTCATACCCCTGCCATTTCTCCCCTGCCATTTCTCCCCTGCCCCATGACCCCATTTCTCCCCTGCCCCCAAGGCGGCAGTCGAAGGAATACATGCGATAAGTTCCACCAGATGATATGAAAAAGTGTCCGGATAACGATTCGTCGTAGGGCGAATCCTCTTCTATATGTTGAATGACGGTGTTTGCGGAGTCCACGATTCGTTCGTGTCTAAGGGATATGCCGTCCAAGGCAATCAGATCACTTTCCAGCTCCGCCTTTAAAGACTTTAAGATTTTTATTTCCTTAGCGGATGTTTTCCCGGCTTCGTGCCAGTCGCTGATCTGCAGCGCCACCAGTATCCCCGCTACGATCAGCAGAAATTCTCCAACAGCATACCGCACATAGCGGGAGGTTTTGCCTTCGTTGATCAGGGTCTTGCGGATGGAGCTGAAGAGGCGGAGCATTTATTGAAGAATGGAAATATTGGAAAACGAATGTGACTACATTCTCATGCGTTTAGCGGGAGAAAGTGTCAGGAGAAGTGAGTGATTAAAGCCTGTTGATTGAGTCACGCCCAAGCTACAGGGGCAACCGATGGGGATCAAGAGGGAAGTTGGGGCGGTGCGATCCGCCTCCGCAAGGCATCCGGCGTGACAAAGGGGACGAGAGGCAAGGGACGAGAGAGGCGTGGGACGAGGGACGTGGGACGATCCGGCCTTCACAAAAGTTACGGCGTGACATGGGAACGAGAGTGAGATTTTGTTTTCTCCATTGGGATTGCCAGAAATGCCACCTGGCACTGGTTTTCTTCAGAGAAAAAGGTCCAGCCATTCACCGGTTGCCATTAGGACCGCAGCGGCGGTGAAAAACATGACGACAAAGATTCTAACTATAGGATGATATTTCATGATAAGGATGCGATTAGATGTTTCTATCCTTACATGCTCCGTTTCGCGCAGAATAGTGTCACGCGGAGATGAAAATGAAATCGCCACGCTCAGTACCGAAGTCCACAGGGCGACATCGACCAAGCCTTACCCCGTGGCAAGACCAAGGGGTATCAACAGGCTTCCTGTCCTATCCTTCGGCCAGGACCGCTAGGCGATGTCAGGCCTGTTGTTCGCTTCGCTGTCGGATAAATCCTCGGTACTCGCAAAGCTCGTGAAGATCAAAAGTGCAATTATAACCCTGTGGCAGTACCGAGTCGCGAAGCGGCGACAGCGAAGCGAACAACAACCACAGGGTACCGAGGGAGGACGTCCCGACACATACAAGTTCTAGCAGATTCTTCCTCAATCTTTTATGCAGCCTGGTTATTTCTATGCGGGTTCAAGACCTTCGCAAAGAAATGCCCCCAGCAATCTCTCCTAAGATTACTGGGGGACTTAATATGTTGGTTGCGACTCTCCAATCAGCAATCATTCAAGCCTCTCCCAGCCCAATTAAGGGCCACTCTTCAAGACCACTATAAATGCTATCTCCCTTTGCCGGGATCGCAACCATGAAGAGTGATTTATGGAATAAAATTCTATCAATTTCCCAACCTTTCAACCCAGCTTCGTTTATAACTTCTCTGGGTTCGTCGCCGACTTGTCCGGCGAAGCTCGGATGAGCGTAGCAGAAGCTAGCCGTTTTGGAATCGGCGGTTTTGGCAAAACAGCCCTACCTTAGTTATAAAATTCAGATGTAGGGTCCGAGATCGTTGTAACGCGAAACCTAGTGGCGAAACCACCTACAGTCGGAAGCCACCCCAAGAATTGGGCCTTGATATTGGAGAGGGGGTCGCCTCGAATTGGGAGGAATGGAAGTTTTCGTTAGTTCGGTGACTGAGCCGATGGTCAATATGGGATTGGAATCATTTTTTCTCAATAAGTATGAGGGGGAAGGGTGCCTGGTTTATCGGAATGCGCCTTGTGTGGTAATTGGGAAGAATCAGAACCCCTACCGTGAGGTGAATGTCGGGTTTTGTAAAAGTGAGTCATTACGGGTGCTTCGACGGATTAGTGGAGGTGGGACGGTTTATCATGATCTGGGGAACATCAACACGGCGTTCTTTGGCAAGAGAATGGGTATAGCTGATAATCTTTATGAGCGCTGGACGGAGCCCGTGATTGAATTTCTGAAATCTTTGGGTTTGGTGGCGGAACGAGATGGTAGAAATGGTTTGGAATTGGTTGGACAGAAAATTTCCGGATCAGCTCAGGCGTTGAAGCAGCATCGCTTTCTTCAGCATGCAACCTTACTTTACTCCAGCGATTTGGATGCTCTGGAATCTTCAATAGATCCCGTTCCTGGATTAGTTGAAGGACGAGGGATAGCCTCTCATCGGAGCCCGGTTACAACCATTTCGAAACATTTGGATGGAGCAGATACGGATGAAGCATTTCAAGCAAAGTTGGTTGATTTCTTCCTTAGCACTTTTGGGCGTTCTGCGGTTTCTGGAATACCGGATGAAGCTGAGAAACACGTCCAGGAGTCGGTGAAAGAGCAATTCAGTAGCTGGGAATGGAATATCGCCAGGACGCCACCCTTTGAATTTCGTTTACCGATTTCAGGCGGGAATCTTGTTCTCAAAATAAATAAAGGAATCATTCGAAGTTGTGTGACAGAAGCTGTTGCCGAACTCGCTCCGATTGATTTTGAAGGTTTGATTGGTGAGCCTTTTGTGGAAGAGACTTTTAAAAAGAATGGAATCGATAAAATCAGCCCGGATATCGGTAGTTTAATTCTTTAGTATTAATCGTGATGACTAACACTTCTATCCATGAATCCATCCGTATTGATAAATGGCTTTGGTGTATCCGTGCGTTTAGGACCCGGTCAAAGTCAACGACGGCGTGTAAGGCATCCCATGTCAGAATAAATAGCCAAGTCATTAAGCCGGCATCTCCCGTTCGGGTTGGAGATGAAGTGACGGTCGAATACCCTCATCTAAAACGCACTTTAAAAGTAGACGCTTTGCTTTCCAAGCGAGTGGGTGCTCCTTTGGCAATCAAACATTATACGGATCTAACTCCAGAATCTGAATACGAAAAACTCAAGAACCGTACTCTGGCCCAGTCTATTATCGAACGTGATAGAGGAGCGGGTCGCCCAACCAAAAAAGACCGCCGTGAATTGGAGAAATGGTTAGAGGACTGGATAGTTGAGGAAGAGGAGTAGGAAAGGGAAATGACAGGTTAAATTGCTCCTGCTTTCTTAACCATAGGCTAGGCCCCAAAGATCCATTCTTCCGGCGAACCAGTGTTTAAGTCGTTTAACCGTGGGGTGGGATTGACTGAAGTTCCCTTCATCTAAGATCTGTTTTAACTGCTGAAGTGAAAGTTCCTCTATGGGTATACTTTTTTCAACAGGGAAAAGAGAAGCAGCCGTTTCGGAAAGGAGTTTCAAGTCGAGCTCCTTCCCATGATTTATCACACACAAAAGCAGATTGTTTTTCTGACCGGTATTCTCGCAGCTCAGAAATGATTGGGTGAAATCCAAATCGAGCGGCATTTGATCTTCTTCATCTATCCGCTTGAGAAAACGTGCATGGGACGAAGTACTGGCCGCCTGTGCTTGTCCACCCAATACCATGCCAACCAGGTCAACGGGAGAAATGGCATCTTCGTTAGGTTGTTGTCTCACCCATTCCTGACCAATGTCGTTCAATTCAAATGGAATGTACTTAACGCCGATGCGGGCGATAATTGAAAGCTTACCGTCCTGCGTCTTTCGGGTTTCGATCATGTTTTGCGGAGTTTAGATAGAAATGGAGAGTGAATAGGGAGATTCTTTCAGCTTCGAATAGTCAATGAATTATTCCGAGATATCACGCAAAAACTCATCACGCCAACTCTGATTGGATTTGTCCGTTTTCTTGGACATCTCTTTTACTTTCGCCTGATATTTTTTGGACATCCCCTTTACGACTTGCTTGTATGAATGTTGGATCAATTCCATGACGGTTTCATTGGAAATACTCCCATCTATAGTGACGGTGTTCCAGTGTTTTTTATTCATGTGAAAACCTGGATTGACCGCTTCGAATTGGTTGCGTAACTCGAGTGCATAGTCGGGTTCGCATTTGAGGTTAACAGTGAGCGGCTTTTCGTAGGCACATAGGGCGTACATCTTACCGAGAACTTTATAAACAATGACGTCTGGTCCGAAGGGTTCTTCTTCGGTTACGCCAGCAAAGTTCAATAGAGCCTCTCGCAGTTCTGTGGAGTCCATGGTCGATCATTGTCCTAAGCTGCGCACAGCAGATCAATTCATTTTCGAACAAGGCAGTTTAAAAAAAAAATACCTACCTTTTTGCGACTTTGAAAACATGACCTGTGTTTTTAAGTCATAATTTAAACCAATACATACAATGACAAAAATTATATTATCTATCATCCTGGTAACCTCCTTTTCTTTATTCGGAATGGGCTTTTCAAGTCCTGAAGGCATTAGTGCTTTCGATGATCCCTACATAGTAAGTGGATTCTTCCTGTTGGTATTTTCGGGTCTGGCAAGCGTCGGGTTAATCGACTTGGTCAACAAGTAAGAAGGTGTTTCCCACCATTAACTCGATCTTGCCGGACTCTTCTTTAACTTGTAATTCCCCGTGGTCTCTGCCGCGGGGTCGGTAACTGATAGGAAGTTTGAGCATTCGAAATCGGCAGCGAGCTACCTCCTGCAGTTGTATTTGCGATACGAA
>JAQBYJ010000043.1 GCA_027622555.1 Verrucomicrobiota bacterium | reverse complement strand
TCTGGACCGCCAGCGCGAAGGACATTCTGGAAAAAGTAAAGCGTGCTCGAGCAAAGCTTGATATGTTACAGACTGCTTGACGCACTACACTAGCTTTATCAGACACTATTTTATCTTTGGGATGTGGAGATCCTGAACCAATCGCGGCGTAGATCGCTCCTACTGTTTTTACAGCCACACCATAAACAATCCAAAGCTCAGAAATCCACCGATCAGAGCTACAGCTCCCCATGCCCGCATGTTGCCTATGGTCCACCATATGATCATTCCGGTGATCACCCAGAGCACAAACGCCGAACAGACGACATCCACTACGAATGCCCAGGCGTCATTGAGGAAACTGTCATGACCGTAGCCTCCACGTGCATGCATCCCAGTTAGGAATTGCTGGGAAAACTTCTTTCTTTCCTGCATCACCAGCTTCTGTTCATCCATGTGGTAAATGAGCTGTTTCATTTTCGTGAAGTTCGGCAAATAAACGATCATTCGGTTGGGCGCTTGTCTGAAGCCTCCGAAGGCGTTGGTGTCTATTTCCGCGATATCCAACAATGCACGGGTTACATCCTTGGGGATTTCTCCCGTTGCAGGAATCTCGACGGTGCACTGCCATGAGGCCGTTTCCTTCCATTCACCTTCAGCTTGTCCGTTGCCATTGTTAAACCACGAGTTGTGGTTAAAAGCGATGGAGGTGATCCCATACATAATAAACCAGGGTAGGCAAAACATCCCCAGGTAGAGATGCAGGCGGCGATTGATGTGATGGAAATGGGGTTTCATCTGCTGCTAAATCGTGAAGATAAAAAATGCGAACAACATCGATCCCAGAATCATACTGAGCGTACCCAACTTGTGAGTCGGCTTCATTTTCCACCACATCCACAAGCCGGTGAACGCCCAGGCAAGAATGGCTACGATCACAAAGTCGACAATCACGGCCCAAACATCGTTGGCCCAGAAAGGTTGATTGAACCCACGTCGTCGATGAAGCATCTCCAAGAAGTTAGTCATACCGAATTCTTGTTTCTCCACCGTTACTTTTTCAGTTTCAGCGGACCAAATTATGCGGTAGGCACCGATGGGTCGATCACGGGTTATTTCGATTTGCCCACTCTCGATAGTTCCGCGAGTTCTGTGCGCACCTTCCAGGTCCAGGTCTTTGAGAATCTTCAGGCCAGCTGCCTCTGAGTCCAAGCCTTCAATCTGGTTTTGTTGATAGGTGACTTCTTCAACCATCTTGTAGTCGGGTGCTACCCGATTCTTCGAGCCATAAAATAATTCCCGGTGCTGCATCGCGATTGAACTCATTGCGTACATGAGAACCCAAGGTGTGAGAAATAATGCCAGGAGGAGATGTATTTTTCTGATCAACGAGTATTATTTTGAATTAACGATTTCTACTAATCACTTTTCTTTCCGCAAGGTTATACCTATCGCCAGGCGAGAGGAAATAAAACGAGGAGGAACTATCTGGAATTTGTTTTTGGCTGAACCCTTCACTTGACCAGAATGTTCCGTCGTAAACGACGACATAACTTTGGCCTATAACTTCAAATTCATCACCCTGGACCAGCATTGCCGTATTTTCGTCTATGCCAAATCCGAGAAGATGTGGATACTGTTTCAAGATGGTGAACATATCAAATTGTCTGTTGCGCGCCAGGAGATGCTGATCAATCGCTACGTTTCGAAGATAACCAAAACCCACTTCGTGATCCCCCGTCATGATCTGATTTCCACTGGTGTCTCCACGAGCCAAATACGATCCTTGAATCGATGCTCCGGCTGAACTTCCACCAATGACGCCGCCACGGTCCAATACTTCCCAAAGAAGCTCTTCGACCTTGGTCCCCTTGTAAGAGTCCACCAGACGCCATTGCCGACCTCCGCCAAACCACACGCCTTTGGCTGATTTCAACGGCTCTACAAAGGAATCCATATTAGCCTCGGTCGGATCGGTCGTGTGTAGAGGCGTCACCTGGGTTGCACCTAGGTTTCTAAACATATCCAGTTTCTGTTCAAGACTGGTTGGCGAAAATTCTCCGGAGGCAGTTGGAATCACCACGATGGGGGCGTCCTTACCTCCAGCCAATTCGATAAACCTTTCCAGGATGGACGTGTCCAATAGGCCACCGCCTACTATTACAAGCGAACCTTTTTGTGGGCCAACTGTTGTGGGAGTATCAGACTTGGATTGGGCCGAAATAAAACCAATGAGTACTATGTATATTATCCAGGGTAGGGGCGCTGTGAACTTTTTCATAGTGTGTCCGAAAAATATGACCTCACACCCCGGTAAGCAAGGGCGTTTTCAGCGAAGTATTTTTTCTTCGGCAATGGTTTTGAAAAGTATCAAAAAGCGTGGAATGATGAAATCTGGGTAGGGCTTGATCGCCGAGCGAGCCGTCTTACAATCTGCGGTTTTGGGCCAACTCAAAAACGAAGTCGAGAGTGAAGCGAACTACAACCGCTCTACCATTGTTCAGCTGGCGGCTCGTTACTCCGTTTTCTCCGTTTGCTTCTGTTTAAAAATTCGAGTCTACGTTGTTGGGATCAAGTTTCTTGTTCTGAGATATCTACTGAGCCGTATATCCACCATCGACCATCCACGCTGCACCAGTCACGAACGATGCTTCATTACTGGCAAGAAACGCGATTACGCCTGCCACCTCTTCCGCTTGGCCCATGCGGCCCAACGGGTGAAGTTTGCTCATGGTTTTATGAATCTCCTCAATCTTGGTTACGTTCTCTGTCAGGGCGGTATAAATGAAACCGGGGCAAACGGCATTTACGCGAATGCCATCCTTGGCGAGCCGAACCCCCATGTCTTTGGTTAATTGAACTACCGCACCTTTGCTACTTGGGTATGCATTGAATCCATCCGTGAAGGGCAAAACCGTCGGATAACCCACGGAGCTCATGATGGAGCCAAGATTGACGATGGAGCCACCTCCGCTTTTCCGCATGACTTCCACTGCGGCATGAGACATGAGCATTGTTCCCTTCACATTGACCTTCATCACGGTATCCCAGCGCTCCTCGAAACTGGCATCGCCGCTCACGTTTCTTTGAGTTATCCCGGCGGAGTTAACCAGTATATCGATTTGCCCAAATGCATCGAGCACCGTTTGAACCATGCGCTCAGTATCGGCTGGAATGGTTACATCCCCAGTCACCGTTTCAATAGCGCTGAACTCAGTTTTGAGGTCCGAAAGGGCATTCTCGTTGATATCCGAGGCCACGACTTTCGCCCCTTCTTCCAAGAACTTTTTCACGCTTGCCCGTCCGATACCTGACCCGGCGCCTGTGATCAATGCCACCTTATCCTTCAGTCTCATCCTGTTAGTTAGACCATGCATCTTATTTTTCTGCCAACACAATTTTGCATTCTGTCAGGATGGTAATTTTGTGGTACGCTTGCTTGCGATGTTGTGGCTATTTAACTCCGCCGTCGAGGCCCGCGGAGTGGGTTGATGTCCCGGCGTTGGATCGTTGGGCTCTTCCAGCTTTGCTGGATCCTGTTGGCGTGTAGCACTATCAAACAAAGCGTTGTTAAATATTAAACATCGCTCCCTGGGGTCCCTTGATCCACCAAAGGCGGAACAGAGTTCTAACAAGATTATTTGTCCTCATAGGATTGCAAGGTCTTATCTAAAAAGGACCGTTTCAAGGCCGGAAGGTATCCAGGTTAATACACATAAATAACATTTTGGTGGTCGCTTTTTAGATAGCTATTCCTTTTCTATGCCGTGCTTGCAGCCCAACATAACCATGAATTTAAACTGGATTCTTCGCATGTCCTGCATGATGCAAATCGCAGGCATTGGGATTTTGTTTGTGTTCGAAGCTGTGCGCATGAAAGACGTCGGCATTGGCGAAACCGCTATTGGCCTTATCTTAGGAGCCAGTAGTGGGATATTCATCATAAGCTCTTTGTTTTTTGGCCGCTTGGCCGACCGCAATCATCTACATAAGGCTTTCATTATTTGGGGTTCAATTGGCTACGGCGTGCTTATGCTCTACTTCTCCATCTGCGAGCATGTCTGGGAGTTTGTACTCTATTCTGTATTGAAGTCTATTCTGGTCCCCATGATTATCGGGATGATGCCTACGCTGGCGGTTGAAGCATTTGGTGGAGCTCGTCAGGGAAGAAGCTTTGGTATTTATCGCGCGTTTGGTTCCCTTGGTTTTACCGTCGGTGCTATGGGGTTACCGCTATTGTTTAATGACATCGCCACTATCAGCGCAGTGGGATCACTCTTTATATTTTTATCCATCCCTCTAGTCCTCCAAATCCCTGAACCGGATACCAACCCTCCGAAAGTGGCGCCGCTTGGTTTTCGTGGATTACATCCCGGGATTAAGCTGTTTCTCATCGCCTTCTTCTTTGTCGCATTGGCTGAGCCACCTGTTCATCAATTTTTCTCAGCCTATGCGCGCGAGTTGGGAGCCAGTACCCGCTCACTCGGTTTGTTATCGGGGCTGATGGGATTGGTCGCTCTTGTTTCGCTGCCTCTGATTGGTAAGTGGATTGATCACGTTAATCCCGTACACATTCTTGCCCTTGCATTTCTGGCTCAACCCCTGCGTGTAGTTGTTACCTCGTTTATTGGTCAGGTAGAAATGCTTTGGATCCCCATCATGTTTCACGGTCTCTGTTGGGGAGGTATCGAAGTTGCCGCCATCGTTTACCTATCCTCCTTGGCAAAGAAAGGACACAAAGCGACCGTCCTTTCCTACTACCTGGCTGTTCGCATGCTCGGTCAACTCTTCGGCGCCGCTCTTAGTGGTTACCTGGCGGAAAATGTCGGCTATGTTTTTATGTTCCGAATCATGTCCCTCGGGGCTTTAGTGGGTTCATTGATCTATATAGCCGGAACCTATCTGCCAAAGAAAGTGCGTCAGGGTTCCTAACCAGAGTTCGCTTTGTTGCTATTTGAACAAGACGAGCCGAACGGGACGGTCCTGGTAGTTTTGTATAAATAGTTTTCCTACACTATGCTGAACCTTATTTTCAGGATGGTTAACGGCTAAATCTCGTGCTGTGTCGTCATGCCGTTTGAAGTACTCGTTGATGCCTTTTCTTCTTTGGATGATTAGAGCTTTTTTTATGGTGAGGCATTGGATCGCCCGTCTGATTCACCGAGTGCTTTGTTTGGGCGAGGTATTTGAGTAAACAAAAGGCGCTGATATTCACCGGAGCGATAATTCGAGCGGAGTAGCCATAATTCATGGCTGGACACCAGTTATTTGCGCTGCTTACTTCAGCTACTTTTTAAAACACACAGGATCATGGCTAATACTCAGGTAAACAAAATATCGCGCGGCAATGTAATCGAATATCAAGGGCAACCTTGTTTCGTTTTGGAACGGACCATTCATACACCGCCCAACCTGACTTCCTTTTGCACGATGCAACTGCGCAATGTGAAAACCAATAAAGTGGTGCATGTGCGGACCAACGCCGGCGACAGCTTCAACGTGATGCATAACCAGAGCGTTAAAATGGAGTTTAGCTATGAAAACCAGGGTTTATTTGCGTTCATGGACCTGGAATCGTTCGAGCAGATAGAACTGAGTGCGGAGATCATCGGTGACGCCAGGAAATACATGGTGCCAGGATTGGAGTACAATATTATGATGGTTGAAGATGTACCGATGATGATCGATCTTCCGTTGAGCGTTCAAATGAAAGTGGTGGAGGCGCCAGTGGCCATTAAAGGCGACTCTTCAGGGAACGTACAAAAAATGGTGGTTACCGAAACCGGCTTGGAAGTCCGCACGCCTGCGTTCATCAAAGTGGACGACTCCATTAAAGTTAGCACGAGCGATAGTAGTTACCAGGGACGAGTTTAACCGTTGTCGAAACTTATGAATTCACCGGCTTCGATGGGATACCCGTTATATCGATTTTCGGTCGTGAGTGCCTTGCTAGTCGCTCTCGTTTTTGTCGGATGCACTAAGTCTAACACCCACGTTCAATTGGTCACTTATTTAGGCGTAATTACCATAGCAGTGTATGAGGAGGATGCGCCAGTCACAGCAGGGAACTTTTTGAGGTATGTGGATGAGCACCGGTTTGAGGGCGCCTACTTTTATCGTGTGGTTACCATGCTCAATCAACCGGACAACGATGTGCTGATAGAGGTTATCCAGGGTGGGTTGGGTAACGACGAGGCGCACACGAATCGACTCCCGCCCATCCGGCATGAGACAACCGAAGGAGCGGCGAGTACTTCCTGCTTTCTCAATCCTTAGGGACAGAGCCTACTCCTTTATTCTGTTCCCCATGATTTTGTCTCCTTTCTTTATGACAGAATCATTTAACCATTCCAAGAATCAGACCCGAAACCTGAAACCGCATTCCCCCCGGGAACGCCAAACCCCAGCATGGCATCTTTGAAGTTGATTGGTAATAAACGAACCAACCTTCCATGATATCGGACCGCTCAGGCTACGCTGAAAGCTTCGACCCGACACAGTCTGCGATCGGTCCCTACCTCATGATTCGTGTCGCTTGGTGTCCATCCGTGGTTTCATAATTACAATATCTGTGCCCATCTGAGCAATCTGTAGTTAAACTTTTAAAACCGTTATTATTGTAACTACGAAATACGCGAAATGGCGCGAAATTATTCTTCATCCTGTTTCGCGAAATTTAGCGTCTTTCGTAGTTAATAAATAATTTTTTATCCGCCACTGGCAGATTTCAATCAGACCGCCAAATAAACAAGGTATGAAGATTCTTTTTTCTCCGTTTCCTCCGTTTGCTTCTGTTCAAAAAAATACGTTCGAAGAAAAATGTTTTAACTACGAAAAGCGCAGAATTACGCGAAAAACTGAAGGCTGGTTCCTTTAAAAATCATAAACTAACCACGAATGGATCACGAATATTTTTTCGTTTTTTATCGGTGAAAATCAGTGCTATCAGTGGTTAAAATTTGTATCTTTTTTCCGTTTAGAAAGATGCCTTGAACCCTTCAGGATATCGGACCGCTCAGGCTACGCTGAAAGCTTCGACCCGACACAGTCGGCGATCAGTCCCTACCTCATGATTCCTGTCCATTCGTGGTTTCATAATTAAAATATCTGTGCCCATCTGAGCAATCTGTGGTTGAGTTAAACTTTGGTTGGTGCTTTGTTGCTCCAGGTTCTTTTTCGTCGTTTTCTAAGCAGAGACCGGGAACTTTTATCGAGCATCTCTTAACGCTTGGAAGACGTTGAGTTAGAGTATTTATTATTCTCCGTATGAAAAAAATGCTACTCATCCTTTTAAGTTTTTCATTTTGTGTAACCGTTTCGGCTGATCTTAAACGAGATGCTGAGCAGGCATTGGAGCGCGGGGTTAAATTCTTTCATTCGATCAGCACCGAGGGTGGTTACGTGTGGTACGTGACGTCGGATTTGAGCGAGCGATGGGGTGAAGGGATTGCTGATGAGAGTACCATCGAGGTTCAAGCTCCTGGAACACCCGCTGTGGGGATGGCGTTTTTGAGGGCGTATAATGTTACTCAATATAATCCGGCTATGCGTGCCACCAAGGATGCGGCTGATGCGTTGATAAGGGGACAAAACAGTTTAGGTGGATGGGATCACACCATAAATTTTAGCAAAGCCCCGTCGAGGGTTGTGAGCTTTGATGATGATCAGACCCAGTCGACGATAAGTTTCCTGATGGCAGCAGATTTCAAGTTTGGTGGAGAGGGATTCTGGGGGGCCATTGAGAAGTCTCTGAATTTGATGACCACCTCCCAGCTGAGTAATGGTGGTTGGCCACATAAGTTCCCTCGTCAGTTTAACTACCATGACTACGCAACCTTCAACGACGAAGGAATGAATGACTGTATTCGCGTCATGATTGAAGCGGACGGCTATTACAGCAATGATCAGATCGGGATTAGTTTAAATAGAGCGGCACGTTTTATAATGATGTCGCAACTTCCTCCCCCTCAACCAGGTTGGGCGCAGCAATACAATGAATTCAATCAACCCGCATGGGCGCGTAGTTTTGAGCCGCCTTCCCTTTGTCCGCTGGCAACGGTTAATAATCTGAACTCGCTGATGGACTTGGCCGTGGTTTTCAAGAAATCCGAGTATCTGGAGCCGATTCACGACTCTCTCCGTTGGTTGGATGATTGTCAGTTGCCCAATGGATTGTGGCCCCGGTTTATTGAGATTGGTACAGGGAAACCCCTTTACTATGACCGTGGACGGATTCGTGTAGACAGTCCTGAGGAGCTGAGTGAGGAGCGTCGAACGGGTTATGGTTACGAAACCGACCTGACTGAGAAAATCGCAAAAACCCGTGCTCGTTTTGAAAGACTCAATTTTAAAGGCTGGGATTTTGATAAGGAAGAGCCTGCTGATCCCATGCAGAGGATCACCGAGCTGGAGCCTAAGGTAAAGGCGATCGTTGAGGCCCAGGACAAAAAAGGTCGTTGGATAACAATTGATGATCGATTCAAGAAAAAGATTAAGGACCAAACGTGGAATGGAGAATGGGAAGTAAAAGACCGCATCAGCAGCCGGGTTTTCATCAATAATGTGAATACTCTTTGTGAGTTTCTGGAGTTGTTGAAAACGATTTGATTCTCCCAAGAACTGAACAACCAGGAAGTTGTAAGGAGCTTAAGAAAGGGCGATTATTTTTCTGGAGTTTGTAACTGCGATGAAGCTAGTCTGCTTCACCCCATGAAACATATTCGCTTACTCAGATATTTAGTTTTTTCTTCCTCCTTTCTTCTTTCCATTAATGGATTCGCCCGCTCCGTTGTTATCGACGTTAGTTCCCCAATGGCGCCACCGGAATGGGCATTGCTTGAACGCGAGTTGCTCAGGGCTCATACCGTCGCCTGCTCGGAGTTTTTTGAAAAATACTTTGATGAACGCGGTTACCTTTTGTGTGTGGAACGATGGGGAGGAGACGACGGACCGGACGATGCGATTGAGAATGTGGCAGACTGGCCGATTCTGCATGCGTTGGGTGGGGATGACGCCATTCTCACGATGTATCGTAAAGCCTGGGAAGGTCACCTCAGGCAATACACGGAAGCGAAGACGACAGATGTGCCCTTTGCCCGCGACGGCATGTATTATAAAGAGTTTCCCGTCATGATGGATTGGATGCATAACGGAGAAGGATTGCGGGTCTTTAATCTGCAAGGGTTATCCGATCCGGATAGCCTTGATTTCCAAAACAGGGTGCGACGCTTTGCCGGATTTTACATGAACGAAGATCCGGGTGCGCAGAATTTCGACTTCGAGCATCAGATCATCCGGAGCATGTTCAACGGCAGCCGGGGACCATTGATGCGCAAGACCACGGGGCTCGATTGGGCGGGTGATCCCATCGAGGTGGAAAACCGCTTTCATTTAGGTCATGGTGAGCGTAACTATGCTGAGATGGTCGCGCATTTTAAAGATTACAACGACATCCTCGGAGACCATCCGCAGAACATGTCCTCCATGACCTTGGCTTCGAACGCCTATATCCTGACCGGTGAAGCAAAGTACAAAAAATGGTTGGTCGACTACGCCGATGCCTGGCTCAAACGTATGAAGGATAACAACGGCATCATTCCCTCCAGCGTCGGACTCGACGGAACCATTGGTGGTGAAACGGATGGCAAATGGTGGGGTAGCGTCTATGGTTGGGGGTTCTCAGTTGAGGTTCCTCAAACCGGTGAACTGGCCCACCGGACCCGTGTCTATCGCGCGGTGGATGGATTTGGAAATGCCTATCTGCTCACGGGAGATCGGAAGTATATCGATGCCTGGACTCGTATGATCGATATTGTGAATTCCAATTCAAAAATGATCGATGGTGTCCGGCGTTACCCAAACATGTATGGGGATGATGGCTGGTATGACTTTCAACCGAACCCGGTTTCCTGGGGATTGTTGAATTGCTGGTTCTGGACCATGGACGAAAAGGACAAGGCTCGTGTGAAGAACGATCCCTGGGTGAGATATCTTAACGGCGACGATGATGACTTCCCTGCTCGTGAATTGGGGAAGGATTTTGGAACGATTCGCACTCGTGTAGCGGGAATGCGTGCCGACCTGACCACGCCCGACACCCGCCTGGCTGATGATCCGATGGCTTTTAACCCGGCAACCGTCGACACTTTGAACAAATTGATGATGGCTGGACTTGATCCCGGCCGGGGCGCTGCTCCGCTTCATTGTCGCTTGCGTTACTTCGATCCGGTGAATCGGAGGGCTGGGATTCCGGAGGACGTCGCTGCGCTGATTGACCAAGTGAGTGATGAGCAGGTTTCGGTAACTCTGGTAAATGTAAACCAATCAGAGGCGAGAGAGTTGATTGTCCAGGCTGGAGCCTACGGTGAACATAGGATTACCCAGGTCAAACACGGTAAGGATTCAGTGAAAGTGGATAGCACGACCTTTGTTGTGCGATTGGAACCGGGATGTGGCACGCGTCTCGTTATTTCAAATGAGAGGTATGTCGGTCAGCCAACGATGAGTTTTCCGTGGAATAGAAACTAGGGACACTTTAATTATGTAGGAGCAATTTTCATCGCGACATCCCTGGGAACGCCAAGCCCCAGCGTGGCAATTTTTTTATGAGTCGCGAACAACAGTTTGCTTGTACAGGTGCGAGATGGGGATCCGCAGATTTACTGAATTCATAAACAAAATATTATTCGATGAAGCTAAACAGTCTTTTGATTATTTTCGTTCTCGGTTTCTTTCTATGCGGTTGCGGGGAAAAGGAAACCCAATTAGGTCCCATTCGACAGGCTTCCGACTCCGCCCAGGGGCTTCGACGGGACACGCAGGACAAGCCCAACATCGTAATCATCCTGGCCGATGATTTCGGGGTGGGGGATATCCAGGCGCATTTCCCGGATAACAAAATACCGACTCCCTTCCTCGATCGGTTCACAGAACAATCCATGTGGTTTACGAATGCGCACACAGGATCGGCGGTTTGTTCGCCAACACGGTATGGATTGCTGACGGGGCGGTATGCTTGGCGAACGCGGTTGCAGGAATGGGTGTTGGCCTGTTACGAGCCGCCGTTGATTGCGGAAGATCGGCTCACGCTTCCCAAGTTCTTGCAACAGCAAGGTTATGCTACCGCGTGTATCGGAAAATGGCATTTGGGTTGGAATTGGGCAGGACCCCAGCCGAGTACAATGGAGGAAGAAAAAAACGGTTTGCGAACGAGGGAATGGGATTACACCAAGCCGATTTCCAATGGACCAACCACCCGTGGATTCGATTATTACTTCGGTACGCATGTGCCCAATTTCCCTCCGTTTACTTTTATTGAAAACGACCGGGTTGTGGAGCAACCGACTTCGCGGTTTAAATACTCTGCCGACGATGGCACCTTCATGCCGGCTCAATTTGATGGGAATCCCATGGCACCCGATTGGCGCTTCGATCAAATTTTGCCGAAGATCACAGAGCGGGCTGTGCAATACATCCATGACCAGGCAGGGCAAGATGAGCCATTCTTTTTATATTTTCCTATGACCTCTCCTCACACACCCATTGTGCCTACTGCGCAGTTCAAAGGGGAAAGCGGAATTGCGCACGCCGCTGATTGGGTCATGCAAACGGATTGGTCCGCGGGGCAGCTGATTCAGGCGCTGGAGGACGCAGGTGTTTCGGACAATACCCTTGTGATATTTACTACCGACAACGGGCACGCTCCTCAGGAATGGAATGAACTCATCAATGCCGGTCACTCTCCGAGCGGACCCTTTCGTGGCCGCAAGGGAGACATCTGGGAGGGTGGACACCGTGTTCCCTTTTTGGCAAGATGGCCAAAACGTATAGCAGCTGGTCAGGCGACGAGCGATATTCTCAGTTTGAACGATGTGTTCGCCACCTGTGCGGAACTTCTGGAAAAAAATCTTCCCGATGACGCAGCCGAAGACAGCTTCAGCTTTTTATCTACGCTATTAGGAAACAACAACAACCCTCATCGAGATCATGTGGTGGCCCATTCGGTCGATGGAGAATTTGCCTATATGGAAGGACCTTGGAAAATCGTTTTTAAAAATGAGCATGCCAATCTAAATCAGTCCCGGGGCAAACCTCGTATCGTCGAGCTCTATAATCTTGAGGACGACATTGCCGAGGCAAACAATCTGGTCGAAAAGGAACCGCAGATAGCCAAAGGCCTGAGTGATAAATTAAAAGCGGTGGTCGCCCGAGGAACCAGCCGGGAGGGTCCGGATCAATCGAACGATACCGAGGTCATTTTCAATGTGACCCAACAAATGCGTTGGGCACCACCAATTGAGGATTGAGTAGCGATGAGATTTAAAATGTAGGAGCATGAAATCGAAATAAAAATCCGTGATTGATCCTGGCACTTTCGTGGCCAACAATTAAATACTTATGTTTATTCGACTTCTACTTAGCTGCTTAACCATCGGATTTTTATTCCAGGGATGCTCAAGTAAGAAAACGCAACAACGTCCGAATATAGTTATCATCCTTGCTGATGATTTTGGAATAGGCGATATCCAGGCACATTACCCGGATAACAAAATTGCTACGCCTTACCTCGATGCGTTCTCAGCTGAGGCAATGCGTTTTACGAATGCGCACAGCGGCTCGGCCTGTTGCACTCCTACGCGCTATGGTTTGATGACCGGTCGCTATGCCTGGCGCTCCAGTTTACAGGAATGGGTGCAGGCGGCTTACGAGCCTCCGCTAATTGAGGAGGGCCGACTTACCTTGCCATTGTTGTTGCAGCAGCAAGGTTACGATACCGGACTGATCGGAAAATGGCACCTCGGTTGGAATTGGGCTGGAGCCCAGCCGAGCACACGCGAAGAGGTTCGCAATGTTCTGCAGGAAAAAGAATGGGATTACACCCAGCCAATCGCCGATGGACCTACGGCGCGTGGATTCGATTACTACTTTGGAACGCATGTGCCCAATTTTCCTCCTTTTACTTTTATTGAGAATGACCGGGTGGTTGTTCAACCCACCGACCGCTACAAGTGGGATCCCAATGAAGGTACGGTGATGCCCCAAGGATTCGACGGGAATCCAATCGCTCCCGGCTGGCAGTGGGATCAGATCTTGCCAGAGATCACGAAACGGGCAGTCCAATTCATTCACGAAAAGGCCGACCAGGATGAACCATTTTTTCTTTTCTTCTCCCAAACCTCTCCTCACGAGCCCGTCGTTCCTTCGGCGAATTTTAAAGGGAAAAGTGATATTGCGCCTGTTGCCGATTTTGTAATGGAAACGGACTGGTCGGCAGGTCAGGTAATTCAAGCGATCGAGGATGCCGGGATTGCTGATAATACTCTGGTTATTTTTACCGCCGACAACGGGCACTCGCATTATACCGGCTGGGAAACCTTGTTGGAGGCGGAACATTATCCGAGTGGTCCTTACCGCGGTCACAAAAGCCAAATCTGGGAAGGCGGACACCGTGAGCCGTTTATGGTTCGCTGGCCTGGGAAAATTGAGGCCGGAGCGGAGCGCGGTCAGGCTTTGAGTTTAGTAGATATTTTTGCAACCTGTGCCGAGATTTTAGGTACGGTCCTCCCGCAGGAGGCCGCTGAAGACAGCATTAGTTTTTTAAGCTCACTTTTCGATAGTGAGGTCGAGCCAGAGAGAGATCATGTGATTGCGCACTCTACTGCGGGGGAGTTCACCCTATTGGAAGGACCCTGGAAAATTGTCTACCGGAATGAATCCGAGAACTTAAATGCTTCCCGGGGAAAACCGCGTATTGTTGAGCTCTACAATCTTGAAGAGGATATTGCCGAAACGACGAACGTGGCCACCAGGCATCCGGAGAAACTAAAGCAGTTGGACGAACGTATTCGAACCCTGGTTGCCCGCGGAACAAGCCGTCCTGGACCAGCGCAGGCGAATGACACGGAAGTGATTATTGATGTCACCCAGAAGCAACGTTGGGGTCCGCCGATCGCGAAGGAATAAACGCTGTAGGAGGGGGTTAATCCCCCGATCCTCCTGGGAACGCCAAGCCCCAGCTTGGCTCTGTCTTTTCGATTCTCCTTCTTACAGGAACAAGCTTGTCCGCGATTTGTATATCAGAGAACTTCCAGGTCGCGAGCAAGCTTGCTCATACACCTTGACAATCAAATGGCTTCGGAACGTCTTTTGACACCTGACACCTGACACCTGACACCTGACACCTGACGCCTGACACCTGACACCGTTTACCTCCTCATCTTCCCATCCAACTCCTGACCAATTCGCGTTACAATCCCGGGAAGTTTTTCGATTTCTTTCAGAGTTGTTCTGAAATTTACAATACAGGCCCGTAAAGCATAAGTGCCCTGTAAGACGGCGTTCGAAACAAAGACCTCTCCTTCTTCCTGAAGTTGGTTGAGCAGTTTTTCGTTGAGCTCGTTTAAGTAGTTGAGTTGTTCGTCTTTTTTCTCCTGTAGATCTTTGGGGACAAACCGGAACGTGGTGATACTTAAGTGACAGGTGAAGGTTTCCAGTTCTTCATGATCAGAAATAATTTTTAACATGGCTTGTGCCAGCGCGATGTCCTGTCTGATGGTCTCGACAAACGCAGGTCCACCTACGTGTTTAAACGCCAACCATACCTTGAGTGCTCGAAATCCGCGGGAGTTTTGCAGCCCCAGTTCGTAGTAGTTGGTGGGAGCTTGGTCGCCTTCCAGATTAAATTTATAATAGTCCGGATGGAACGCAAAAGTATCGTGCAGATCCTGCCTGTTCTTAACGAGGGTGCAGCCAGCTTCCAGAGGAGAGTAGAGCCACTTGTGTGGGTCCAGTGCAACCGAGTCAGCCCGGCTAATCGCCTTCAAATCTTCACTGGCTTCAGGCAATGCCGCCGCCATCGCTCCATAAGCTCCGTCGACGTGTAACCACAAGTTGTGCTCTTCGCAAAGATCCGCAATCGCGTTGATCGGATCAACAGCCCCGGTAGCTACTGTGCCTGCAGAGGCTGCTACCAACAATGGAATAAAACCTAAGCGAATGTCGGCCCGGATCTGTTCTTCCAATTTGGCCAGGTCCATGTGTTGGTCGAGGTCACTGGGAATCCAACGAATGGCGTCTGTCCCCAGGCCAAAAAGATCGGCAGCTTTATGGACCCAGGTATGCGTCGCATCGGAGCAGTAAACGCGCAGGGCCTTGTCCTTTTTCTGGATGCCTTCTTTACGAATGTCCCAGGGAGTCCTGGATTTACGACCTGCGAGAAAGCCAACAAAATTTGCCATATTTCCACCACTCACCATCAGGCCACCACAATCGGTATTGTAACCAATGAGCTCGGCGATCCAGCGAATCGTCTGAGCTTCGATTTCGGTAGCAACCGGCGAAAGCTGCCAGGCCCCTAAATTCTGATTTACGGCTGATGCCAGGAAGTCGCCGAGAATGCCAATCGGAGCAGCTGAAGAGGTAACGTATCCCCAGAAGCGGGGATGTCCGTTGAAGAGGGAATGATCAACGAGCAACTGGGTGGTTTCTTTCAGCAGCTGTGAAGTATCAACTCCTTTGGTAGGCAATGGCTCATTTCCAACCAAAGCCTGGACTTCCGAAACTGACTTCGTCTCTACAACTTTTCGTGTAGGAAGTGATTCAAGGAAATTGGCGATTTCGTCCACCAGTTGATGTCCCGCCTTGCGGAACTCATCTCCCGACATTTCCAAAGGAGAATGTCTATCTTTTAATTGCTGGTTGGATTGGTCTTGCGGCATGCCCGTGATTATTTTCCTAACATGAGTATTGCATTAAGGCGGGAAGATCAAGTGAGCGAACCATTAAAAACGAGCACTTGTATATCTGTTGTTTTTGTGGGAAACGAACCGGATGTTAGATGCTGTTGAAAGGCAAAAAATTTTAGTGGAATGGAACAAAACGGACCGTTCTTATCCTGCGGATCTCACCATTGAACAGCTTTTTGAAGTCCAAGTCTCTAAAACCCCAAAGGCTGTGGCGGTGATTTGTGGTGACGAAACCATAACCTATGGCGAATTAAATCGTCGGGCGGATTATTTGGCATTCAGACTTCAGGCCTCGGGATTGGTGTCCGGTGATGTCGTAGGTCTGTGTTTTTATCGATCGATTGAGCACCTGATTTCTGTGTTTGCTGTGCTTAAGGTGGGGTCCGCTTTTGTGCCTTTGGAGCCAGACAACCCTGAATCACGGCTACAGTTTCAGTTGGAGGATTCCGGAGCGAAGCTGTTGTTGAGTCATTCTGGGATTAACCAGGCTTTGACCGACTGTTCAGTTGAGCGAATTTTCGTTGATGAAATAAACTGGATGGATTTCGATGCCACCCAAAAAGCGTTTCCAATTACTGCAACGGCGGACGACCTGATGTACATCCTTTACACTTCGGGTTCTACCGGAAATCCGAAGGGCGTTAGAATGCCAAGGCGTGGAATTATTAATCTGATGCATTGGATTCAGGAAGCTTATGGAATGGTGTCAGGAGACAGGTCGATGCAATCCGCTTCCATTTCTTTCGATAATTCCATGGCAGAGGTTTTCTGGCCATTGTTGAACGGAGGCACCATAGTCGTAGCGCATCGAGGAGGGCAACGGAACATTGAGTATATTCTAAATACCATTCTCGAAAAGAATGTGACTCATTACTCCACGGTTCCGTCTATGCTTCGAGCGTTACTCGATCTACCCCAGATTTCTGAGTGCAACTCCCTTAAACTTGTGTTTGCAGGCGGCGAAGCACTCACCGAAGAAATTAATGATAAATTTCACGCCACTTTGGACGCTGAGCTCCATAATTGGTACGGCTTAACTGAAACCAGTGTAAACTCCATCGTTTGGAAAAGCTATCCGGGTGCGAAGCCCATACGAATTGGGAACCCCGTATCTAACACCAAGGTTTATCTATTGGATAAAGATCATGAACCCGTGGGAATCGGAATAGTGGGAGAAATTTATCTGAGTGGTGTTTGTCTGGCGGAAGGGTATCAAAACCTGCCCGAGCTTACCGAGGAAACCTTTATCACGAATCCATTGCCGGAAGGCCGTGGCGAGCGCTTATACAAGACTGGAGACTTGGCGAAATACCATCCGGACGGCACTATTGAATTTTTAGGAAGAATAGATCATCAGATTCAACTTCGTGGCTATCGAATTGAGGTTGGCGAAATCGAGTCACTCCTGAATCGCCGTCGGGATATTCGTGAAGCTGCGGTAGTTTTACTAGAGCATGGACCGAATGATTCCCGATTACATGCTTACTACGTTCCAGCGCCTGGAGCTATCGAAGCTCTCGCAAATGAGCTAAAACCGTATCTCTCGAATCAGCTTCCAGCAATAATGATTCCTAGTACATTTGAGCCAATGAAGGATCTTCCACACACTTTAAGTGGAAAGTTGGATAGAAAAACTTTGGTTCAGAATCTATCTCAGAAAACTGAAATTGTGCGGCCATCGAACGGGCAATCCGATGTTTCAGCCATCGCAACTATTTTTGAAGAAGTCCTTCATTGTGGTCCTGTGTCTGAGACAGATAGTTTTTTTGATTTGGGCGGACACTCTCTTCTCGCTACGAAGATCAGGAACCGGATCAGTAAACTGATCCAGGTCAATTTTCCGCTTTCCTTGATTTTTGACCATCCGACACCCCTTCAACTGAGTGAGCAAATTTCTCTCCTCAATAAGAAAGACTGAAATTCTAAAGTGCCAGCCTTGCGGCTAACCATGTTTAGCGCGGCTTGAATTGCCAACCTTCGTCAAAGAATCCTGCGACAACTACACCCAATGGATGTCGTATGTTACGTGGCACGGATAAATCGACTACCGCCCAATCAGGAAGTTTAGGAATTTGGAGAGAGTTGGTGCCACCAGAGAATTCGCTGAACGTGAAACTGGAGTTGAGAACGATATAACGGTTTGGGTTTAACGGGTTGGGGTAAATTAAAACCGGGAGGTGTTGGTCTGTGGAGTACTCTTTGTCGTGAAGCGAGAATCGCGCGCCGTCCCAGCTTATTGGCAAGGATTGACGAATACGCTTAATGACCGCGTTGCTCGAAGGATCACCCCAGAGAATGAGATGATTGTTTTGTATGTCCGCTTCGGTGATCTCTGTGTCTTTTTTTACTATCGGCTCGCCGCGGAATTGTCGCCACCACTGAAGTTGAGCATCGGCAGCCTCTGAATCAACCCATTCGGATAGGGCGGCATTGGATTCGTCACCACTTGGCAGGACAAAAATAAAACTTTCCATGAAGGCGTCGTCGATCGGACCTTGGAGGTCGTGGCGTTTATTGAGGGAAGGGGAGGCGGTGTCAGGTGCCAGCTGCCAGGAATTGTTTTTCCTGATGAGGGAAATCGGTTGTCTTTTGCTGGAAACGGAGAGCGAAGAATTATCGATTTTGATTGTGACTCGATTTCCCGGTTTAAATTTTGGATTCTTGAGGGGAAGTTCTAATGTTAGGGCTGTTAGGTTCTTAGTGCCGATGCTTATAGTATTAGAATCAAGGATTTCAGCCCTCACCCGAGCCTCAGTCCAATGTTCTTCAAGCGCATCGACTGTAAGCCAATCCATTTTGTTATAGCGAAGCGTGTAGGTTACGAAATCGATCTTACTGGGGTATTTATTTTTAGGCTTACTTGCCCATTCGTCGACCGTGCTGTTTATGATTTCGAGTGATACATCGTCGAACTTGTGTCCCATTCCTTCGCCGATGATATGCTTCAATTCCATACCTTCTTTCAACAGGTACTCGGCCATAATATCTGCCGCTTGTTTCTGCGGATCGATGGATCCGCTGTAGGCGATGGTCGGGCATTGAGCAAGGTTGGCAGCGTATTTGGTGGCGTCGTAAAAGCTGTGAAGTTTGAGTTCGTACCAAGTTGGCTTCGGGTCTTTTTGCATGACCTTGGCATAGATCGCACTTTCCGCGAAACCCGCTCCGGGAGCTGCTGCGGACCAAAGTCCCGCGTGATGCGTTGCCATGTGCCAGGTGGCTGCTCCGCCCATGGAGAATCCGCGTACGGAAATTCTATCTGGATCTATATTGTAATGATTCTTTACGTGGTCGATTGCTTCGAAGGTATCTACTTCGCCCGCGAACTTGTTGGCGTTGCAGTAACGGCCGTAGGGATGAAGCACAATGGCCTGATCTGTGATGAGTTTCCCTGCATCGGTTTCCCGCTGGTCAATAAATTTCAGTTCGGACAAGGTGTTACCTCGACCATGATACCAGATGTCGAGCCGCGCTGGCATTGAGGAGTCGAAATCGAACGACTCGGGGATAATCAATCCGTAAGGCTGAACGGAGCTATCGATTTTTGAAACGTAGCCACGGACTATCAGGCCGGTTTGCCGAGTCCAGGGAGCATTGCCTTTTCTGAGCGCGGCCGCCCGGGTACGCCCCGTTTGCAGTTGTCGAAAGGCTATCGCGAAATCGTCATCCTTTTTATCGGAATAAAACTGATCATGTACCAGCGCGTAGTGAACGGCATTGTAGTAGATAGTCACGTCGTTGATCAGATCCAGTTTGTCCGGATCGTCCCGATGAATAGTTTGGAGTTCAACGATCACTTCTTTTAGCTCCGATGTTTCTTTTTCGAGGGCTGATCGAATTTCCGCAGGGACTGGAATACCCGGCGGTGGATTGGGAACTGTTTGAGAAAAGAGAGTGCTCGTGGAGAGCAGAATCAGAATTCCAGTAACAAATTTTGAAAGACAGGGGTATTTCATCGGCTTAATAAAAAGGAGTCGAATGCCGAAGAGCAAGCGTTGCAAAACGACTCTACAATTATTCTCTAGCAATGGTTCGACTATCCCATAATTTCAAGGTCGTGTTTTCACTGCTCAATTCCGTTCCCATTCTGATCAGCTTTTCTGTTTTGCTGGTTTTTTCCGTAGGCCTGCTGCTTTGGTTTAAGTTGATAGGGCGAGTCAGTGATCAGCAGGTTAAGGATTACCTGGCTGCGGGTGCTCTAGTGGTGGATGTCAGACCACCAAAACGATATGCTCAGAAACATTTGGCAGGTGTTGAGAATGTTTCGGCCTTATCGATTGGAAAATCGATTGGGCGGTTGTCCGGTGACAAGGCTAGAATCATTCTTTGTCATTGCGAAAGCGGGGGCCTTTCAGCCATTGCAGTTCATCGGTTGAGGAAAGCCGGGTACAAGCAGTCGTTTAATCTTGGATCTTATAAGCGGGCAGCTTCATTATTGGAACCAAACCTATGAAACGTATTTTTTGGATTCTGAGTTGTTTGTGGGTGATTTCATTGTTGGTGGTTGCCTGTTTCGCTGAGAAAGAGGAACGGATTCAAGTGGTACGGTTTGCTGAGAATCCGATTCTGGATGGGAGTTCTTCCGATACTTTGGGCAACAAACTCAACGGACCTTCTTTGATCCGCGTTCCTGAGTGGGTGAAAGATCCTCTTGGTAAATACTATCTCTACTTTGCGCACCACAAAGGTAATTTTATCCGGCTTGCCTATGCGGATGATTTGCATGGTCCCTGGCGTATCTACGAGCCAGGTACGATCCATTTGGAGGAAGCAAAGTCGCTTGAAGACCATATTGCTTCTCCCGATGTGCATATCGACCATGAAAACCAAACCATCCGAATGTATCTACACGGATCGCATCCAGGCACAAATCAACGTACCGTGTCGGCTGTTTCCAAAGATGGTCTGACCTTCGATGTGTTTGATACGATTCACGGCTACAGCTACTTTCGGGTGTTTGAGTATAAGGGTGCTAACTACGCGATTGATGCCCTTGGTTTTTTGAACCGGTCCGACCATCCAGATCATGGATGGGAAAGGCATGAGCCTGAATTGATTGGGCCGGTGTCGACACAAGATGCGTTTGGAAAGCGCGACGACATTCGCATGCGTCACTCGGCGGTCTATGTGCGGGACGATGTCCTCTATCTGTTCTATACGCGAAAGAGCGATGCCCCGGAACGAATTGTGATGGCCAAGGTTCCGCTCGAGGCTGATTGGAAAAGCTGGAAAGCCACGGACCCTATTGAAGTGCTTCGTCCGGAACTGGATTACGAGGGTATAGCCTACCCAAACGCACCTTCCGGTAAGGGTGGTGGAATCGAAGTTCAGGAACTGCGTGATCCCGGCATCTTTGAAGAAGACGGTCAGTTGTATTTACTGTACTCGGTGGCAGGGGAAGAAGGAATCGCGATTGCGGAGTTGCGGATTGATTAGTGGTGAGCTCTTTTTTGTAGGAGCAAATTTATTCGTGACCCGAATGTCGAAGGTGGTTCAATTCGCGAGCAAGCTCGCCTACAGAAGGCGAATTGAAGTTTGTTTACCGTCGATGCTGTCACCAGAAGCATCGCTACTTCTTACTGTAGCCATGGTGGTGACACCGTGGACAATTCCTACGGTTGCTTATCACTTCTCCGGCAACAGCTTTGATACGAAGTAATTACTGTCATCAAAATATTTAATCGCGGCGTCCTGGATCATTTTTGCGGTTAAGGCTTCGGTTCGAGCAATGCGTTGATTGATCGCATTAAAATCAATATCGTATCGCGTGTAGGTGCTAAGGGCGCTCATCCAGAATCCGTTTTCCTTGATGTCGTTTTCTTGACCACGAATTTGCTGCTCTTTGATTGCTGCCAGATCGTCCGGGTCGGGGCCGTCCGTTTGCATTTTCCTCACTACCTCTCTGGCAGCCTCAATGAGCTCGACCACCTTGTCTGGATTGCAGCCAAAACGAATACTGCTTGAAAAGGTGCCTTTTGGGTCGCGTGACAATCCACCTGAAACACCGACTCCGTAAACACCGCCTTTGTCTTCCCTCAAGGCTTCTCTTAGTGGAATTTCGATCACATCAATCATACTACTTAAAACGTAATTTTCCTGGTAGGACCAATCGGCGTCACCATAGAAGCGCAACTGAACGGAACTCTTAGGTTCCAGCCCTTTATGAACGACCACTTCGTTCTGCCCGCGTATCGGAGTGTCCATGATGTCGCGCCAGGTTTCCTTGCGATCGAGATTCGGCAAGCTGGCCAAATACTTTTCGGTCAGTGGACGGACTGTATCATAGTCGAATGCTCCGACGAAAATAAAAGTAAAGTCGCTGGCATCGGCAAAGCGGTCTTTGTAGATTTCCAGAGATTTTTGAAGATCGAGTGAATCGATATAGGCCTGGTTCAGCGGCTGGTGCCGTGGGTGGTCATTAAAGAGCTTTTTTTCGACTGCGTCGCTATAGACCTGTCGAGGGTCGTTCAGACGGTTGACCAGAAAAGTGCGCAGTTGCGTCAGCATGGCTCCAAAGGAGTCTTCATCGGTCCTCGGTTCCGTGAATCGAAGATAAATGAGCTGGAACAGCGTTTCCAAATCTTCCGGGGAAGCTGAGCCGCCCAGGTTTTCGTAAAGTTCACCTATGGATGGGCGCACTTGGGCTCGTTTGCCTGCCAGTTTTTTGCGGAGATCCAAAGCATCGTAATCTCCCAAGCCGCTGCCTGAAATGGTCTGGCTTGCGCTTTGTGCGGAAACAAAATCAGCGTCGTCAACGAGGCTATGTCCTCCTGGGCTGAAGGAGGTAAAGATTATCTGGTCGTTCTTGAAATCCGTCTTTTTTAGCACCACACGGACTCCGTTGGATAACGTCCATTCGGTCACATCGACCTCTTCGTGATGGAGCTCTTTAACAATCTTGCCTGCGCGAGGTTCGTTTTTCAGTAAGGGTGAAGACAGGTCTGCTTCTTCGTAACTTTCAAAGCTGGTATTTTCAGCTTCTTTCACAACGGCCAAAATATCCGCTTCTGTCGGAACCGGTACGCCATTCTTCTCTGGAGCTGAGTAAAGGATAACCCGATTGGTTTCTGTAATCCAATCATCTGCAATGTGATTCACTACATCAAGCGACAGGGTGGGGAGGATCCTCTCAACCAGATTCAGCTCAAACTCGATTCCCGGTACCGGTTCATCTTCCAGGAAATGAGATGTGAGCTCGCCGGCGTGACTGCTGGAGCGTCGTTGGTCCCGCTCCCGGAAAGATTGCTGATAGCTGCGCAGTAAATTCGATTTGGCCCGGGAAAGTTCACTTTCCGTAAATCCTCCCGCCTTTGCTCGCTTATGTTCGAGCAGGACTGTCTTGAGTCCTTCAGCAAACTTTCCCTCTTCAACACTCGCGGACTGTGAAACCATATCGAGCGGACCAATAAACCCTGACTTACGAATACTCCCTCGTAAATAAGGTGGGTTTTTCTGTTCGCCTCTTTCTCTCAAACGGCCGTTTAGCATAGTGCTATACAATGACTCGGCAATGACGCGGCGATAATCGCCTTCGGTCTTCATTGTCTTTTTTGCGCGTTTGTAGTTGATGCTTACGCTGGTGGATGAGAGTTCCGGATCGGTAGCAATCGATGAAAGCGTTTCGGTATGTCCGGGAATTTCAAACTCGGTTCGAGGCCTCCCATCTTCCGGGTTTTTTAAATGGGAAAACTGTCTGCGAATCAGGCTTTCCATTTTTTCCGTTTCAAAATCCCCCACTGCGATCAATGCCATCAAGTTCGGGCGGTAGTAATTGTTATAGAAATCGACAAAGGCATCGCGATCGACTGTCTCAATGATCTCAGGATATCCAATCGGAAGGCGGTCCGCGTATTGAGAACCATTGAAGAGAACAGGAAGTTGAAGGTCCTGTATTCTATCTCCCGCGCCTAATCGTAGCCGCCACTCTTCCAGGACAACCCCCCGCTCCTTCTGAATCTCCTCCGGATCGAAAGAAATGTTGTGCGCCCAATCCTCAAGGATTTGAAAGGTCTTGGTCAGGATCTCTTCGTCATCCATGGGGATCTCCAGCATGTAAACTGTTTCATCAAAGGAGGTGTAGGCATTGAGGTCTGCCCCGAATTGCATGCCTATGCCCTCGATGAACTCGACCAGCTCCTGTTTTTCAAAATTCTTGGTGCCGTTAAACGCCATGTGTTCCAGAAAATGAGCGAGACCCTCCGTGCCGTCTTTTTCCAGGATTGATCCAGCTTTTATGACCAGGCGAAACGCAGCCCGGTTTTCCGGTTCGCTGTTTTCGCGTATGTAGTAGGTCAGTCCGTTTTCGAGTTTTCCTATCGTGATCTGAGGATCCAGGGGGAGGATTTGATCGGGTTGAGCAAGAAGGCTGGATGTGATCGCGAGGGAGGCGACAAGGAGCGAAAGGAGCAGATTCTGGTGGAGGAATGAATTCATGTGGGATAAACGTGATTGAATCATGATTGGATACTTGGAAATGAAAAATGCCTGCGCAAACAAGTTCGCGTTTGAAGAAGACAGTTTCTTGACCCGAGCGGCTTATTCTGGCGACATTTGAATTAGCCACTTTGGTAATACCCTATGAAACGACTTCCCCAATTCCTCGGACTTCTTTTGTTAACTTCGGTTCCTGTCTTCGCTTCCGACGACTACGTGCCTTTCAATTCACAGGAGCCGGGGCGCGAACCTCTTTCGCCGGAGGAAGCCGCGGCGGTCATGTCGGTGCCCGAGGGATTTTCGGTCACGCTTTTCGCTGGAGAACCGGATGTGCGGCAACCCATTGCCATGCAGATCGATGATCGGGGGCGTATCTGGGTTGCCGAATCCTATTCTTATAAAGAGTGGGAAATGAAAGGGGAGGATCGGATACTGGTGTTCGAGGACACCGACAACGACGGCCATTTCGATTCACGGAAAATATTTTATGACAAAGCCACACACTTGTCGGGCATGGCGGTCGGCTTTGGCGGGGTCTGGATCTGTAATTCTCCCAACCTTGAGTTTATCCCTGACCGGGATGGAGACGATATTCCGGATGGTCCGCCAGAGGTTGTGCTTGATGGATTTACGACCGATGCGAACCACAACTTTTTCAATGGGCTCGATTGGGGTCCGGATGGCTGGATGTATGGCAGGCATGGCATCACTGCGTCTTCACTGGTAGGTACTCCAGGAACATCGAACTCCGAGCGGACTGATGTGAGTTGCGGTATATGGCGGATGCATCCGGTCACACGCGAGTTTGAGATCGTCGTTAGAGGAACGACCAATCCCTGGGGACTCGATTGGAATGACATGGGCGAAATGTTCATGACCGGCAATGTGAACGGTCACCTCTGGCATGTGGTCCCGGGAGCCTTTTATCCGCGCATGCACGGGCAAGGATCTTTTTCCCATGTGTATGATAGGATTGGTCTAATGGCCGATCATCTGCACCACGAAGGCGAGTGGACTGACCGGAAAAAGTTTCGGGACAACGCAGAAGGGCTCACCGATATCATTGGTGGCGGGCACTCGCATTGCGGAGCTATGATTTATCTCGGTGATAATTGGCCCGATAAATACCGAAATACGATCTTCTTGAGCAACACGCACGGTCGACGCATTAACAACGACATTCTTCAGCGCAAAGGCTCAGGTTATGTTGGGCTGCACGGCGAAGATTTTATGAAGTCCAATCATCCCTGGTATAAAGGGGTTACTCAAATCTATGGACCGGATGGAAGCGTCTTTATGTCGGATTGGACAGACATAGGTGAGTGCCATGACAATGATGGTGTTCACCGGACCAGTGGTCGGATCTACAAAGTTTCATACGGCGAAGTTGATAATCCAGGACGCTTAAATCTAGCCGCAGAATCCAACCTGAAATTGGTGGCCTATCAGTTGCACAAGAACGACTGGTACGTGCGGCATGCCCGGCGTATTCTTCAGGAACGTTTCGTGGCGGGGCAGGATATTCAAGACGCCCGCAAAGAGTTACTACGCTTGTTCAAGGAGCCTGACCAAACTGTAGACCGGCAACTTCGTTTTGTCTGGGCTTTACACAGTATCGGTGGAGTTGGTGAAAAGCGGCTCACGAATTTGTTGGACCACAAGAACGAGCACTTGAGGAGTTGGGCTGTTCGTTTGATCGGGGAGGGCGGTGAACCGAATGAGGAACAGTTTAACAAGATCAAGAATCTGGCTCGGAATGGAGAATCCCCGTTGGTGCGTTTGTATGTCGCATCCACTTTCCCAAGATTTTCAGAAACTCAACAATGGGATGTTGCTCAAGACCTGTTGTTGGATTTTGGGTACAAGGAAGATCAGAATCTTCCGAACATGATCTGGTTCGCTTTGCGGCCACTCGTGTCGGCGGATCCTGTCCGTGCTCTGGGCCTTTTGAAAACCTGTTTCGATCCTTTGGTCTATAAGAATATCGTAAGACGCATCGCCTCGGACTTTGATTTGAATGCCAAGCTGATGCCGAGTTTGGTTACCGCGATAGTATCCACTGCCGGGTCCGGTATGATAGACAATGCGAAAGCGGGTGTGACAGGTATTGAGGAAGCTCTGCATGGGCTGAAAGGGATTGATGCCCCTTCCAATTGGGATCTGGTTGCAGGATCCGATAATGCCTTGATTCGAAAAGAAGCCGCACGTTTGCAGCCCGTTTTTGATCAGGGTAGTCCAATGACTGCCAATGATTGGCTGGATCTTTTGGATAATCAATCTCGTCGGAATCAAGCCATCCGCGAATTGGCATCCTTCGATGACCCGAAGATAGCCGGTATTTTACTCAAGCCCTATAGCCGGCATTTGACGGAGGATCGCCTGGCAACCATTTCCACGCTGAGCTCCCGTAGATCCTTCGCCGGTACCCTGGTGCAGGCTATGAAGAATGGACAAGTGAAGCCATCTGAGGTGTCTGCATTTTATGCCCGCCAGATTTTCAATCTGGGCGATGATCAATTGAACAAGCAGTTGGAGCAAATTTGGGGAAAATTGCGACAGAGTCCGAAGGAAAAACAAACCCAAATCGCTTCCTGGCAGTCCAGGCTCACATCGTCTGTGATTTCGAATGCCAGTATCCAAAATGGAAAGCGTGTGTTCGAACAAACTTGCAGTTCCTGTCACTCGCTCTTTGGGGAAGGTGGTAATCTGGGCCCTCACCTCGACGGAACCAACCGTCATGATTTGTATTATGTATTGGAGAATCTGATCGATCCCAGTGCGGTGCTTCCCCAGGACTATCGCATGACGGTGGTGACCTTGAAAGATGGACGCATATTGAGTGGAAACATCTCCGCACAATCCAGGCATACCATTACCATCTCAGGTTTGGATAGCGTAGAGGTCATTCCCGTTTCGGAGGTGATGAAACAGGAACAACTTGAACAATCCACCATGCCGGAAGGTTTATTGCAGACCTTGAAGGAACAGGAGGTCGTTGATCTTATTGCTTACCTCCAGCAGTAAAAATTGTTTAACTACGAAAGGCGCTAAATTACGCAAAAGACTTGCAGGATGGGTAGGGCAATAGCCTCTGGCTATGCCGTTCTTGGATTAGCCGCGGCACTGCGAGGACCAGTCTTCGCTAAAGCTTCGCCAAGGCACGCGCAATAGTCCTGCCTCTGTTGAAAGAAATTAGAACAATGAGAAAAATAAAGATTCAAATTTTACTTTTGTTAGCTGCTCTATTGTTTGGCCAAAGTGTCTCTCACGCCAAGGTCACTTCCTTCGCCAACAACGGGACACTGAAAATGTTCTACGACAATCGCATGTACCCCCAGGCGGTGGTGGTGGACGAAACCATGTTTGCTGTCTGGCGGGGAGCAGACGGACATCCTTTTGTTATTAGCTATGACCTCAAGAAGAGAGAATTTTCAAAATCTCTCAATCTAATGGTCGGCTATGAAGATGAGGCTGACTTGCGGCACTATGAGAGAGATCATCATTTAGCTCCGGTTATCTGGTCGGACTCCGATAATTATCTCCATGTCTTGCATGGTTGTCATCGGACCAAAGGGATGCATCTCATATCTGCGAAACCCGGTTCCGCTGAACGCTGGGTTCGTGGTCCGGATATATCGGAATCCATTTCTTACCCCAAGGTGCATCGCATCTACAATGACCAGATTTTGATTTATTCACGTTTATCCGGACACCTGGGCTATTGGTGGTATCATATTTCCGGAGACGGAGGTCGCACCTGGGATGAACTGCCCAAGCCTGCGATCAATTTAAGCGGCGAACCTCAGGATGGTAAGTGGGCTTCATTTTCCGGATCCTACAATACGACTGCCGTCAGTGCCGATGGAAAGCGACTGCACATTGCCTTCATCTGGAAAGTGGAAGATCCCGTGTTCAATACCCGTTACAATGAAATTCTTCACGACCATACCCAGCGCTACAATCTCTACTACCTCTATGTCGATCTTCCTTCCGGCAAAGCCTACAATATCCAGGGCGAGGAAGTGGAATTGCCGGTAAGGAAAAAAACCGCCGATGAGAAACTACTGGTTTGGGACACGGACGAGCGTCCCGCTGTGGCAGGTCCTTCCATTTCATTGGATAAGGATGACAAACCGCATTTCCTATTACCTGTTTCCGATGAAGATGATATTCTTCGGTCTCATTTCTATTTTGTCTCCCACGAGCAAAATGAGTGGAGAACGGTGCAGATCACCAAAACACTTCATCCCTTCAACTCCAGCTACCTGGAACAAGCGGAGGATGGCGTGTACCATGCCACAATGATCACCGGCAGTGGCGAGAAGGTCATCGAAGAAGGCATGGACGAATACGGTTATGGATTGGGTATCGAACATTGGACCTCCGCGGATGACGGCGCTAGTTGGGAAAAAGAAAAGGACCTCTCACCCGTTCGCGGGATGCACTACCAGAACATTCAGTATATTTCCAACGCGATGAAAGAGCCCATGAAAAACATGCTCCTGTTCTATGGCTGGGACGGTCGCGAAAATCCTGGGGAGGCTTTTCTCTGGGACGGGCGCGATAAGTAGTAATGTAGGAATGTAAGTCACACCATTGGATGAATTTATGCGCCTGCCTTGTGGCCGTCCATGGTCTTAAGATCATGGCTACATTCTTGCCTTTCGCTAAGACTAGACACGGATGGGTTTTCCCATTTGCTATTCTATTAAAAGTAAAATTCCTTGTGATCCCACCCAGCGACATTCGCATTTTTCCAAAAAACTTTTGGTAATTCACAACACTTGGCTTGTCCGGTAGGACGATGAAGTTCAATTATTAGGGAATGACTGACTGTCTTTCAGAGGAAAATCAATGGTTTGCGGATCATTTACATCCGCATGAACCTATGCTCCGGGCATGGTTAAGGAGTCGATTTGCCCGGGATTTGGATCTGGATGATATTGTTCAGGAAGCTTACCTGCGGGTATTGAAGGCTTATAAGGAGAAGCCAATTTTGGCACCGAAGGCTTTTCTATTTGCAACAGCACGAAATATTGCACTCAACGCAGTCCGCGCAGCGGCCGTTCGTGGCGAAAACATTCACTACAAGGGTGATGATTTTGACATGCTCGATAACGGAGAGGATATCCACGAAATTATTGAGCGAAACCAGGAGCTCGAAACTCTGACACTCGCCATACAGACTCTTCCGAAACGTTGTAGGCAGATTTTCACCTTATATAAGGTCTACGGCATGCTGCCACGAGAGATTGCCAAGGAACTGGAGCTTTCCGACACCACGGTCTACAACCAACTTTATATCGGGCTGGATAAATGCACGAAATTTATCCAGAGTCGCAACAGGATACAGTTATCATGAGTAAGGAATCACAGAACCCCGAAGAGCGGCCTAAGGACATTGAGGCATCTAAGTGGGCGATAAAGCAAAGCATAGGGTTCACCGCTGAGGAACAGGACGCATTTTTTGAATGGCTTGCTGCAGATCCCGAGCACGCTGAAGCATTTTCTAGACGTCGCCAGGTTTGGAGCGAATTGGATTCACTGGCGGAGTGGCGACCCGAGCACAGCCTTAAACCTAATCCTGATTTGTTACAGGCCTCCTCCTCTAAGGACCGTTCAAATTCCTTTGGTAATATAATTCTTTTTGTGACTGGATTAGCCGCTGCCGTGGTAATTGGATTCGTTTCCTGGAATGTTGTGAGTAAAGAGGAGGTTTCTAAATCGATACAACTTGCAGCAGGAGGTTTCGCATTAAGGTATGAGCGGCATCGCTTGGAAGATGGCTCCATTGTGGAGTTAAATCGAGGTTCTCAAGCACTGGTTGAATTTTCAAAAAATATGCGGCAGGTAACGCTCGAATCGGGCGAGGCCCACTTTACCATAACTAAAGACCCGGATCGTCCTTTCATTGTGAATGCCCGTGGTGTTGCTGTTCAAGCCATTGGTACCATCTTCAATGTTCAAATCAAAGAGGATTCCGTAAGCGTGTTGGTCACCGAGGGACGTGTGGCTGTTGACCACCGGGATACTGAGACCTTCGATCAGCCTCTCGATTTGCTGGGTGTTCCTACCCAGCATTTGTCTGCTGGTCAGCGATCCGTGTTCGATCTGAAAACGGCAGAACCTGAAGCGTTGGTCCAAACAGTTTCGACCGTGGAAATCGAGCAACAACTCTCCTGGTTGAAACAAGTCCTTAGTTTCCAGGCTGCTCCTCTTTCAGACATCGTTAATGAATTTAATCGCCGAAACTATACTCAGATTACGATCGAAGATCCTGAAATCAGGGGGCTGGAATTGACGGGAGCATTTGTGCCTAACAATGTAGATGCCTTTGTTAAGGTTTTGGAAGTCACTCAGGGCATTGAGGGCGAGAAGGTAGGCGAGTCTGTTATTGTTCTTCGCAAAAAACGTTAATTTCTCGAAATTCCAACGTCGCACTTTGAAGATCGGATAACCTTATAGCAATCTTGCGTTCGTCTCGTATTTATTCAGAAAGCCCGTGTGTATTTCCTTGTTGAGTTTTAAATTTTCTATTTTTGGTGCTTTAAGAAAAAAGTTAAAATAGTCTTAGTAATACTAAGCTGACTCGGTGTCTCGAAGAGCAAACCCGCCTTCGATGACTTTTAACTATCTCAACCTGCAGATCTCAAATGACACCCTTTGTTTGGAAGGTGATCAGAGTTCCGGCACTCGCTGGAACGTTGATGTTCTGTACTCTATTGAGTGGTGCCGAGGAGAGGGAAGAAAGTTTCGACATCGAATCCGGTCCGGCGGTGGACACGCTTGTCACCGCTTCGGAGCAAGGTCGAATCCAACTTCTCTACGCAGCAGAGATTGTAAGAGGAGTTACTACGCATTCGGTAAAAGGGAGATTCCCTGTTCGAGAAGCGTTGGAACTGATGTTGGAGGGCACCCAACTCGTGGTCGTCCCGGTTAGTGATGGTAAAGCATTCGGTATTACCAATCAGGAACTGCCAGGTGAAAATGAACTCCTTGGCCAAAGCGATCAACCAACATTAAAAACAACTCAAGAATCTCAAACTGAAATGACTCCTAAAAAAAAGAACTTTTTAAAAACACTGGCCACGGTGCTAACACTTGGCGTTGCTGGTAATTCTGGCACACTCAACGCTCAGGAGGACGACACGGAAAACATCTTTGAACTCAGCCCATTTACCGTGGATGCCTCAGAGGATAGTGGGTACACCGCAACATCCACCTTATCGGGCACGCGCATTCGAACGGATCTGAATGATTTGGGTGCCGCTATTTCAGTGGTGACCTCCGAGCTAATGGAAGACCTCAGTGCTACGGATGCCGGGTCTTTGTTATCTTACACCGCGAATACGGAAGTCGGTGGCAATCATGGCAATTTTGCCGGCGGGGCCGATGTCCATCCCAGCCGGGTCGACATTTCAAGTCAGCGAACGAATCCGCAAAGCAATCAACGGGTTCGAGGTATCCTAAGTGCCGATCTTACCCGGGGACTCTTTTTGACGGACATTCCATTCGATAGTTACAATACGAGCCGGGTCACCATCAGCAGGGGGCCCAATTCATTGCTCTTCGGCATCGGAAGTGCGGGAGGAGTGATTGATAACAGTTTGAAAGAAGCACTCATGGGCGAAAACTTTGGAGAAGTTAAAATCAGGTTTGATAATTACGGTAGCTTGAGGACGGAGCTCGATATTAACCGGAGCTTTGCCAATGATCGAGTTGCTCTGAGAATAGCCGGCCTGCATGACGATGCAGAGTTTAAACAGGAACCAGCCTGGAATCGAGATGAACGTCTATTTGCCACTTTAACGGCGGTCTTATTTAAAAATGAAAACAGCAATTTCCTGGGTGAAACGCGGTTTAAGACCAATTATGAAACCGGTAATTCCAAAGGATCGCCCGTGGAAATCATCCCGCCCTCAGTCGCTTACCATGGATGGTTTGAACCTACTCCTGCCAACCTTGAGCAATTCACTGGTTCGAAGCCTACAGCCAATGTTATATCCCCTAGTGAGGGAGGTAACTGGAAATTCCAGGAAACCTACAATCCGTTTATCTTAAACAAGGAGAATCAGATTTTCACCAATGTGCACCCATCCTTATTCCAAGGGCCCGGGATTACTTGGACCAATCCGAATTCGGCGATTCCCGATGTCGGCACGGGAGATGGACTTCAGGTCAATTATGGCGCTATCCCGTGGACCAATGCTGATACGCTCGACAGCACGGGTTTAGCTGGTACGGCTGCAGCCATTACTACGTTCGGTGCGGATGCTCCCGGAAGCACCAAGGTGAAACGGGTTACCGAATACCACACGAATAGTCCCTATGCGGAGCCATTTGCCGCCGGCTTTACAGTCCCTAGTTTGCAGAATAGGAACGTATTTGATTATCATAACAAGGTTTATTCCGGTGGGATTGACCACGTTGAACGCGAGTTTGATGCAAAGAGTTTCGCGCTCGAACAAACGTTTTTAGACAATAGATTTGGCATCGATATTGCCTACGATGATCAGCATTATGAATCGACTCAGGATTTCTTTTTTACCGGAGGTGGCGGAGGAAGCACGGCCGGTCCCTATGACATTTACGTCTCGATTTCGGAGTACCTGACCGATGGACAGCGTAATCCCAATTTTGGTCGGGCTTATACACGGGTTGTCTTTCCTGAAATCGAATTCTCGGAGACTGATCGTGAGACATTTAGAATCACGGCCTTCGGTGAGATTGACCTTACGGAAAACGATGGCTGGTTGAAACATTTTGGAAAGCATCGATTCACCGGTCTCTTCAGCGATTATCAGGTCGATACGCATGGAACCATTCTTCTCGATGCACTGGACGGTCTTGATTTCGATGGTCGTTCCGCAGGAAGAAATCGCCTTCTGAACCAGTCGGGTAGAGTGGTTAACGCTGTGGTATATACCAGTGAGTCGCTGCTGGGCCTTCAATCCATAGATGATGTGCGACTTCAACAGATCAATATCCAAAGGCCACAACATGGAGACACTTTTGATGGTATCTATGCAGAAATGCTGAATGTTGGTAAATATTCTTCCAGTAATCCTGCGCCTAGGAAAGTGGAACGAGGAACCTGGGTTCTCGAACAAATCCTGCGGGAAGAATCGATTGGGAGAACTGAAATTGAATCAAAGGCTCTGTCGTGGCAGAGTTATCTATTGAATAACCATATTGTCGGACTAGCGGGTTATCGTGAAGACGACACGAAAAGCTTTGGCAGAGCGAGTGAGTCTGAAGTGGGTTTCGACGATACTGATTCTGAGGGGCGCTGGGATCCTACGTTCACCAGACTGTCAAAGACTGCAGGTCTTGTCGAAACGGGGGACACGGTTACTTGGAGCGTAGTAGGGAGGTATCCGGAGAAAATCCTGGGAGGCCTGCCCGAAGGAATGGACCTGCAGGCTCATTATGCCGAGTCTGAGAACTTTAATCCGATTGGCTTAAGGAATAATGCCTTGGGTCAAACCATAAGTCAGCCCACAGGCACGACTAAGGAATATGGGTTTACGGCATCTTTCGCAGAGAACAGATTCTCCGTTAAGGTAAATTGGTTTGAAACCAGTCTAACGAAAATCGATGTAGGTTTTGGATCTGATATTGCTCAGGACATTATTGGACAGTTGACCTCTTACCGCCAGGCGGAACTGGGTGGAAAGCTCTGGGCCGAAAATCTTGTCCTGGTTAATGGAGATCCGGCTGCGTTTCCCATTCAAAGCTATGAACAATATTATCAATTGGCTGAAAAAGATCTTCCTGCAGGAATGGCCACGCTGATCAATCCTCGCCGGGAAGATTCCGATGGAGATGGAACTTGGGATACTTTCGATTGGGACCGTATTCAAAATCTGAGCTCCACGCGCGATTTAGTGGCAGAGGGTATGGAAATTGAACTGGTTGCACGTCTGACCCCTGGCTGGAGAGTATTGGCAAACATAAGCAGACAGGAAAGTGTGAATTCCAACACCGCACAGCTCATGCTCAAAGTCTGGCAAGAGGCTTTGGCAAATAGCCGAGCTTCCCGTACGTATGAGGTGATACAACAGAGACAAGTTGCCGACCGTACCCAAGGGGACACTTGGTTTAGAGATAGGTTTATACCATTGGTGTCATTGACCGCCCGAGATGGTACCAAAACGGCTGAACAAAGAGAATGGCGGTTTACAGGCGTAACCAACTACGAATTCTTGGAGGGACGTCTTAAGGGGTTTGAAGTCGGGGGAGCTATTCGTTGGGAAGATGAAGCTGCAACCGGATACGTCACTACCTTTGATTCGAACGCTGAAGTGCCCATTCCATTTGCTGATACCAATAGACCGTTTCTGGATGATGGTCTATTCAGTGGAGATCTTTGGGCCTCCTTCAGCCGGAGAATTTGGGATGACAAAATCGATTGGAGAATCCGTCTCAACATCCGCAACGCATTCGGTGACAATGACGATATACCGGTCGTAACCAATCCGGATGGCCAGGTGGCCGTTATCCGTATTCCGAATCCACGCACAATCTACTTATCTAATTCGTTCAGGTTCTAGGAACCCATTGCCTATACTTTCAAAAGACTAGCCAAGCGGGTTCAATCCCGCTTGGCTGGACGGCACGATGAAGCAATCAACCATTTGTGGAGAGACGTTTATGAGCCTGTCTTGCCTTTATTTGTTAATCGGGTCATGCTTCCTGATTGTATTTCCCGATACGAGTGTCGCTCAGGATTATCCTGATAAACCTGTGACGATGGTGGTAGCATTCGGGGTCGGAGGCAGTGCGGATCGGATGGCTCGTGCCATGTCGACTACCGTATCCGAGGAGCTGGGGCAGCCCATCCAGGTAATAAATAAAATGGGAGCTGGAACGTTGCTGGGAGCGAACTATGTATTGGGGCAACCACCTGATGGATACACTGTATTTGCGAATACCTTCTCTCCATACCTCCTGAATACGATTCTTGAAGGGAATGCCAAATATACGGTAGGCGATTTTGCCTACATAAATTTTCAATGGTTTGATGAAGACTTGATTGCGCTTTACCAAGGGTCAAAGTTTCGCGATTTACCTGAACTCATTCAGGGCATTCGCGACAAACCAAAAACAATCAAGGCCTCAGTGGTTCGCGGCTCCGCCGGGCATTTAATGGCCAAGCTTCTTCTTGAAGTGAGTGGGATTCCTCAAGAAAATCTCAACCTGGTTACTTACAATAGCGGTGGCCAGGCCCGTGCCGCTGTTGCGGGTGGAGTGGTGGACTTTATCGTTATCAGTGCTACGGGGTCCGAAACCATCCGGGAGTATATCCGACCATTAGCGATTGTAAGCCATGAGGCAAATGATGAATGGAATGCACCTTCCATAAATGAGGCCTTGAAACCATTGGGTGTCTCAGTGCCTGTTCTTCCTGGGTCGGCGAGAGGTTTCGCGACTACCGCCGAATTCAAGCACCAGCATCCCGAACGCTTTAACATTCTTGTCTCTGCATTTCAACGAGCATTGCAGGATGAAGAACTTCAGCGACAATTAAAGCGTTCAGATATTGGAAGTCGATGGACAGGGCCCGAAGAATCTGAGAAAATTATGGAGACAAGTTTTACGATTTTTAAAGACTATTCCTATTTGTTGAAGTTGTAGATGTCGGAGTAAAGTGAACAAAATCAAAAAATCATTCAGTGGTAATCAGATTGCGGATCTTGTGGTGCTGTTGGTTCTTTCAAGTTTGGTAGTATGGTACTTTTTTGACGCTCATACTGCTTCGACCCATGTCCTTAATTTGATACTTATTCTGCCACTTACGGGCCTCATCTTGGTTCTGTGTTTGATTCAGTTTGTTCGTCAGGGATTTCGTCGGTTACCTGAAGAAGAGGAAGTTGAACCTGTAACAAGTGTACTTCCTGTTATAGGTATTTTTGTGATGTATACACTTACTTTGCCCTGGCTTGGATTTGATGTAGGTACTGGAATATTTATCGCTGTGTTCCTTTGGTTCAATGGCGAGCGGCGGTGGCCCTGGATTATTGGTTATGCGGTGTGCTTCGCTTCCATCGTCTCATTGTTTTTTGCAGCCATGCTTCCTTATCCCATGCCCATGTTAGTCTTTCCGTCATGATCGATTATTCAGCAGCGTTCGATGGACTGACGCAATTGTTTTCAAATCCTTCCTACTGGTTGATTATTATTCCGGGTATTCTTATCGGATTATTATTCGGAGCCGTGCCGGGGTTACAAATCTCCATGGCCATGGCAATATTCCTGCCAGTGACTCTGTATATGGATTTCATACAAGCCATGCTTTTCCTGACCTCCATATTCACTGGTGGAGGATTTGGAGGAAGCATCCCTGCCATTCTGATGAACATTCCCGGAACCTCCTCTTCTATTGCAACGTCGTTTGATGGATATCCTATGACGCGAAAGGGTCAGCACAACACCGCGCTTGGGATTGCATTAGGTGCTTCGTGTATTGGAGTCATAATCGGATACAGCATCTTGTTTATTCTCATTGGTCCTATTTCAAAACTGGTCCTAAAAATCGGCCCGGCAGAAATGGCTGTCGTGATCCTTTGGGGAATAACCCTAATCGGAACCTTGAGCGGTGGCAGCCTTTTGAAAGGAATCATTTCCGGGATGATTGGCTTATTGATTGGAACGGTTGGTTATAGTGAAGCAGGAGTGTCTCGAGGAACCATGGGAAGTCCTTATCTGCTTGACGGCATTCCGGCTATTCCAGCGATGATTGGAATGTTTGCGGCCGCCGAACTGTTCAAACTTGCCAAGACGAACTATCTGGTCGAGGACAGCGAAGCCAGGATTGTAAGCATAAGGGAAATATTTTCCGGATTCAAAAAAACGATTAGTTATCCGTGGATTATTCTGAAGGGTAGTTTGGTAGGCGTATTTATAGGATCGGTACCTGGTGTGGGTTCATCCATTGCCAATTTGGTTTCATACATGCTTACCAAGAAACAAGCCGCCAATCCGAAGTCGTTTGGACAAGGCAATCCTGCGGGAGTAGTCGCTTCAGAATCGGCCAACAGCACCTCTGAGGCAGGGTCCATGGCGACCTTACTAGCCTTGGGAATTCCGGGTGGCGGAGCAACTGCGGTTATGTTGGCTGCTTTCGCGATGCACAACATCACAGGCGGGCCTCAATTTATTCGGGAAGAAACAGACATTGTCTACGCTATTATTTTTGCCAATTTCGGACAGGCGGTATTACTCATGGGGCTTGGTCTGCTTTTTATCCCGATACTGGCAAATGTAGTAAAAGTCCCCATGCGCTACTTGGTGCCTTCCGTGCTCGCGTTGGCCATTTTTGGAGCCTTCGGATTGACCGGAGATATGTCGGGGCCGATAACTGTTATGATTTTTTCCATAGTTGGCTGGTTGTTCAAACGCTTCAATTACTCCGTTCCAGCAGCGGTCGTTGGAATACTCCTTGGCGGAATGGCTGAAGAATCATTGATTTACTCTTATCAGATCAGCGGTGGTCAATGGAGCTACCTGTTAGAACGGCCTGTTACTCTATTTATTCTGGCGCTTCTTTTCTTCTCTTTATTTGGAAACGTGTTGGTTGAAAAGCTGACTAACAGCCAGCGGTCTTAAGATTCTCCCTTTGCCTTTTGTGTCATAAGGAGTTCTCAGTTAATCGAAACGACCGTTTTGTTTTTATAGAGGGTCTTAAGATCATAAAAATGCTTATTTTATTCCTGGTCGGGTGGAGGAGTCGCCTTGGGATCGTATTGAATGTATCCTGCCGGAGCATCTTTGAGGATACGGTCGAGAATGGGTTGCAAGCGCTTGCGGGCCTTGTCTGCCTCGGGACCATTGGCGGGTGACGCTTCGAGCCAATCATTTGGCACGTCGAAGAGTCGTCCGTCGGCGTAGAGTTTCCACCGCTGATCCCGGACAAAACAACGGAAGGGAGCATCCTTCGGACCCCCGCTCGAATAAGATATGAAATTATAGGGTCGGGCTTTGCTGGTGTCGCCGTGCAGCAGGGGAAGAAAACTCTGTCCGTCGCTTCCATCTGGAATAGTGGATCCTGTGACGTCTCCGATCGTGGGCAGCACATCCGCAAAATCGACCAGTGAGTCCATCGTCGTTCCCGCTTCAATTTGTCCCAACCAATTCGCGACGAAGGCCACCCGGGTACCGGCATCGGTCAGCAAACCTTTACCGCCCTGAATTTCACCGCGACCGGGAAAGGGCGATGTGATCGCTTTATTCGTACCATTGTCGCCTGTAACCAGGATAAGTGTATTTTCCCGCAGACCGAGCTGATCAAGTATGGTGACAATTCGCCCTACATTCTTGTCCATGTAACTGACCATTTCCCGGAAATGGGCCAGACCTCCCCGGTCCTTGTCCGTCACTTCCCAATCCGGACTCAACGGTGTCGGATCGAAGGGACTGTGAACGAGGAACATTGGGTAATAAACCAGAAAGGGTTCGTCCTGTTTGCGCTCGATAAAATCGAGGATGTAATCAGTCACCAGGTCGGGGCCATACAGCCCTTCGGTATCCGGAACCAGCTGGCCGTTGCGGAAAAGCTTCGGTGACTTATAGCGTGAACCTTTATTACGAAACAGCTCCGATGGCTGTTGTTTACTCTTCTTTTCGGGAGTAAAATGCCAGAGGCAATACTCATCGAAACCCGCTTCGTGGGGCCCTTCCAGGTCCAATTCGCTCAGCTGCCATTTACCAGCCACGCAGGTGGAGTAGCCGTTGTCTTTTACCATTTTTGCGAAGGTTGGTTGAGCCAGATCCAGGCGGCCGAAAGTAACGTAATTTCGAAAGTTGTACCGCCCAGTCATAATCTTGACCCGTGAAGGGGTGCAAAGAGGTTGCGAGTAAGCCTGTGTGAATTGCGCACCCGTATCGCCCAGCTTATCGATGTTGGGCGTTGAATAAAACTCGCTCCCATAACCGCTGTAGCATTCGAAGCCGATGTCGTCCGCCAGGATTACGATTACGTTGGGCTTTTCTGTTGCCACCGCAAAAGTACAGAAGAAAGACAGGAGTGATGCCACCAACAACTTAGACTTTTTCATAGTTGTAATTGTTGTCTCATACTTTCACTTGGCAAGCTCGCGATATACGGGAGATTCAACACCGTCATACACCTCAATAGAATGTGGGGGCCAGCCTCGAAAATTCATTTAAACCATCAGTGATTAAAAAGAGGAAGGCGAAGATTCTTTTGAGAAACCCCTTTCCTTTTGTTTGCGAAAATGTAGTTTGATTCTCTATCAAGTTTGTCGAATTACCTCTAACCCCAATTACATTTGAAATCACTTTTCAGAGTTTTTAACTTCGGAGTGTTGGTCGTTTTAACTTTGAGTTTTGCCGTATTGGATACCGCGGCCAAACGCCCAAACGTGCTGATGATTTGTGTGGACGACTTGAATGATTGGGTCGGCTGCCTAGGCGGGCATCCCCAGGTCAAGACGCCGAATATTGATAGCTTGGCGGAGCGGGGTTTGCTTTTCGAAAATGCGCATTGCGCGGCTCCGGTTTGCAATCCTTCGCGTCTGGCTCTCTTGAGCGGTCTGGATCCGACGACAACGGGTGTGTATGGGAATAGCTCCTATTGGCCTTACAACCACCCGAGTCTCCTGACCATTCCCAGGCAGTTCAAATCACATGGCTATCGAGTGGAGGGTGGGGGCAAGGTTTTTCATCACACGCCGGGCCATAATCCGCCTGATCAGTGGCATTATTTTTTCAAGCAGCGTTGGGACGATCCCTACCATCGCTATCCCGCGGGTAGTTTGAAGTCGTTGGGTGGTTGGCCGAAACCTGTAGTGAAGTGGCCGGAGGGGTTCCCCTTAAACGGTCTGGAGAATGTGCGAAACCCGGTTCAATCCCCACCCGGCGGTCCCCGTGAATTTGACTGGGGGCCACTGGATAAAGGATTGATGGAAACAGGAGATGGCAGGGCCGTTGCCTGGGCCGATCAATTTCTCGATATGGAGCACACAGACCCTTTCTTTCTGGCGGTGGGAATTTTCAGACCGCATCTGCCATGGTATGCGCCAGAACCCTATTTCGATATGTATCCGCTCGACGAAATCGTGATGCCAATCCTCAAGGAAGACGATCTGGATGACCTGCCGGAATCGGGGAAACAAATGGCCCAAAGCAGCAAACCCGATTTTGATTATCTGAAGTCGCAAGGCCGGTACCCTGAAGCGGTTCAAGCGTATTTGGCGAGCATCTCCATGGCAGATGCGCTGCTGGGTGAGTTGTTGAAATCCCTGAATGCCAGCGCTTATGCAACTAACACCATCATAGTGCTTTGGTCCGACCATGGATGGCATTTGGGTGAAAAGGAACACTGGCACAAATTTACCTTGTGGGAACGCAGCACCCGGGTTCCTTTTATCGTGGTCGCTCCCGGAAAGACCACACCAGGCCAGCGAAGTTCGCGACCGGTAGGACTGATCGATATTTTCCCTACTTTGAACGAGCTCTGCGGACTCGATCCTGTGGAAGGTCTGGATGGAATCAGTCTGGTGCCTCTGCTGGAAAATCCAAACCGTGTATGGGATCGGCCGGCTCTAACCACGCATGGCCCCGGGAACTATTCGGTCAGGTCCCAAGATTTCAGGTACATTCGCTACCGTGATGGCGGGGAAGAATTATATGATCACAGAAGCGATCCCAATGAATGGAACAACCTTGCTGCGGATCCACAATTTGCCGACCTGAAAGCTACACTTTCCAAAAGAATGCCCGTCAAGGCCACGCCGCAAATCGAATCCAACAACGAAGTCGAATTTGACCCTTGGGCCTTCACCTTTCGCCTGAAAAAAGTTGAGGAATGAGCAATTGAAAATGACCACGAGTATAATAAAAAGCACAACTCATCTCGCATCTGGATGGTTGATTCTTACAACTCTCCTTTTCGCGTCATGCGGCAAAATGGATGACCCAAGTGATTCGGCGAACAAACTCACCTTTCAGGAGTTGGAGGTAGACATGCCGATCGGGGATTGGGCAGGGATCGAAAAAGTATTTTCCGAGGCAGAAGCAATTAACTATGCCGAAGTCTGGGTGGAGGCTCCCAGTCCGAATTTCCGCCCGGCCGAAGCCAGGGTTCTGTGGCATTCTGATGGCCTTTGGATCCTGGCCAAATTGGAGGACGAAGACATCTACAACACAGCCACAAAGTTAAATGATCCCACCTGGGAAATGGGCGACGTGTTTGAAATATTCCTCGTTACCCCCGGCAGTGAACGTTACCTCGAATTCCACGTGACGACTGGAAATGTTCACTTACAAATTGTCTGGCCTGATTTCCAGGCGATCAGCGAGCTGAGGGCGAAAGGAATACGTGCGGTAGACTATATGGTGGAGGAGCCACTACTGACCAGCTGGGTTGACGTGGACCATGAAAACCACCGTTGGACCGTTCTGGCCAAAGTGAATGCCGAAGCCATCACCACTCATGGCCCACTCACGCCGGGTATGGTGCTGAAGACTTCATTTTCGCGCTACGACAGATTTCAGGACAGAGAGAAAATCATTTTCTCCTCAACCTCTCCGCATAAGAAAATCAATTACCACATCCAGAGTGACTGGAAGGACTACGAACTCATTCCTCGATAGTTACCTCAAGCGTTTCAAAAAATTGTACCGAGTGAAACGACATCAACCAATGTGATGAGGAGCACGTGTCACGCCCTTGGGCGACGGCGGAAGGCGCAGTTCGCAAGCTAGCGCGGGAGCGTAGATAACAACGTGACCAAGCAGGTTGCGGGCTGGAACGCAGCTCCTCGCGCATGTCGGTTTTAGCCTGCAAGGGTGCGTTTTTGTATCCTCACTTTTAGTGGGCTTACCATATTCTATGCTAACTTCCATAAAACGTTCTTTAACTTGTAATTTCCCGTGGTCTCTTCCGCGGGGTCGGTGACTGATAGGAAGTTTGAGCATTCGAAATCGGCAGCGAGCTACCTCCTACAGTTGTATATGCGATACGAAATGTAGGAGGTAGCTTGCTTCCGAGC
>JAQBYJ010000042.1 GCA_027622555.1 Verrucomicrobiota bacterium | reverse complement strand
GCCTGAACTACGAACCAAAAAAAAGAAAACCTTCCTTCCGGAAGGCTTTTCGAACAGGGTCTATCTACATTGTGATGTCAGGCCCAACGGAACACAATCCGACCCACGTAAACTGGTTGCTCATATCCATGTTTGGATTTTGTTTTTTTCGCTCCATCGGCACTTCGGCCATGCAACCCTGGTTGTTCGATTTGCTGCCGGAAAAACTTCAAGCCCGCTATTTTAGCACCGACATGGCGGTCGTAAATGTAGCAGGGGTCATTACTCTCGTCTTCTGCAGTTTGACCTTCAAAGGACTTAGCAGCTATCATGCATTTTCGTCACAATATGCCTTGGCCATGGCAGGAGGATTGATATGCCTTGTGGGCTTGGCAAAACTGCCCGATGTAGCAAAGCCACAAAGTTTCGGACCGATTAGAATCATCAAAGAAGGACCCAAGTTATTGCTAAGCCCCGGAAGTTTCCGACAATACATGGTGATTTCTCTTATCTGGGTTGTCAGTGGCAGCGCGGTGGTTCCATTCAGCATCTACTTTCTCAAGGCAGAAGCAGGAATGAGCCAGACCAGCATTGTTTTGTTTACCGCTATCCAAAGTGTAGGTGGTATCGCGGGAGCTCTTATTATGAAAAACCGAATAGATCGATTCGGAATTCGCAGATCTTTTTTAGTGGTTATCATCCTCAATCTTTTAGTCTACCTGAGTTGGGTCATTATCATTTCTAACAGTATGACCTACCCCCAGCTTTCAGGGGCTCTGGTTTTAATACTTCCCCTCAATTATTTTATTTTGGGAGCGGCGGGCTCAACCTACTTCACCGCTCATATGAAGTATTTGGCATTTGTATCGGATCGAAGTGAACGGGCACTAAAGGTAGCCATGCTAACAGCAGTCGTTGGCTTTGCCACTGGCGTAGCATCCATAGGATGGGGACTTCTTTTCAAAAAAACTGGTGCTACGCCAACTATGAACCTCCCTGCCTTTCTCAGCTACTTTGTGTTCATCATCCTAATCCAATTGGCATCGATTCCATACCTCAGAAAGCTCACCGAGCCAGATCCCAGCGTTAAACCGCTCACCGATTCTTACGGGATCATGCGGCCCTTCCGATTTATTGCGACCTTGCCTGTTCTGCCCAGACGAAACCAGAAATGATATTCGTCCTTCCAGGAATGGGCGCCTCGACCGACATGTATTCCGGTCCATGGCGGGAATTGAAAGATGCTGTTTTCGTCAACTGGCCAAGAAATTCCACAGCTGAAAGCATTCCCGACCTGGCGGCTGAAATCATTGAGACCTATGCCATACAAAATGGAGACTCCGTAATCGGAACATCCCTCGGAGGCATGGTCGCTTGCGAGATAGCCAACGTGATTCAACTCAATCATTTGATCCTTGTAGGCAGCGCCGTTCACAAGAATGAAGTAAATTCCTTTCTGCAGTTCTTATCTCTGCTGGTTACAATCGCGCCACTAGCGTTTGTTCAAAAACTGGCCGGAAAAATGGGCTCCGACTGCATCCAGATGTTTGCTGACAGCGACCCTCACTTTATTCGAACCATGTGCCGCGCAATTTTCAGTTGGGAAGGACTCGTATCAAACATCAAACCTGTTCGCATCCACGGCACCCACGATCTTGTAATCCCCTCTCCGGAAGAGGTGGATTTGAAAATTACAGGAGGACATCTCATTGTCATGACTCACCCTGAAGAATGTGTGAACTTTCTCAGAAAAATGCTGACCTGATTTCAAGATTTTGTACCGTAATTTTTTGCATCAAGTCATGGAAATTTTCCTCAACATAAAATCACTGTTTCTTATAACGTTCCTTGCAGGAATACTTGGATTCTTTGGTTCAATCATTCTGGCGCGGAAGGTCATCGAGTCCGCTTCGGAAACAAATACGTTTTCCGATATCTCCAGGTTACCACAAGCTGAGGTGGCTCTTGTGCTCGGTTGCCGAAGGTATCTTTCTGATGGCAGGAAAAACCTGTTCTTCCACAATCGTACCGAAGCGGCAGTTGATGTTTTCAATGCCGGTAAAGCTCACACCATTCTCGTAAACGGAGATAACCACGTCGAGCACTACAACGAACCTCAGGATATGAAAGACGCATTGATGGAACGAGGCATCCCGGAGGCCAGGATCGTATGCGACTTCGCTGGATTCAGTACACTCGACTCGGTCGTCAGAGCAAAGGAAATATTTGGACAAGATATGCTCATTGTCATCTCCCAGGAGTTTCACAATCGCCGGGCAATATTTATTGGGAAACAAAGGGGAATGGCACTGGAGGGTTACAATGCCCGGGAAGTTAACACACTTAATTCCTTTAAAACCAAACTCCGCGAGGAACTCGCCCGCGTTAAAACGGTGTTGGATATCTGGGTGCTCAATCGACAACCCAAATTTCTGGGTGATCCTGTCTATATTTCCTCTAACCAATAAAAAAACTTACCGCCTTGTCATAATTCATTCGCGCACTAACTTGCCTCACGATGACCGGAGAGATGGTTTTTATTTTTGCTCTTGTAGTTGTCGCTGCAGGACTTTTGGCAAGTAATCGAATCGGCTTTGATGTAGTCGCATTGATGGTGATTGTCACCCTGATGCTCAGTGGCATTATGACCATCGACGAGTCACTCTCCGGATTCGGTAATCCGGTAGTCGTCCTGATAGCAGCGCTTCTGGTGATAGGCGAAATGCTGGATCGAACGGGAGTTGCCCGAGCAGTAGGAAACTTGATTTTATTAAAGGGCGGCCAAAGCGAAGGTAAACTCCTCATTCTCATCATGCTGATGGCGGCCGTATTAAGCAGTCTGATGAGCTCGACCGCGGTGGTAGCCGTTTTCATACCCATCGTCCTGAGGATCTCATCCAATACCGGTCTAAACAGATCCAGATTTTTAATGCCGATGGCTTTGGCTGCTATGATCAGCGGCATGCTTACTTTAATAGCCACTCCACCAAATCTGGTAGTTCACGAGGCCTTAAGGGAAGCAGGGTATCCAGGTTTCAGCTTCTTCGGTTTTGCTCCTATCGGCCTCATGGTACTTCTATTTGCGATTATTTATATGCTTACAATCGGAAGAAAATTGTTATCGAAAGGAGAAAAACAGGAGGAAGTGTCCGGGGCAGATAGATCGATCAACGAATTATTTGAAGGCTTTCGTTCCAAACAGATTTATGAAGTATACCAAATAGGACCAACAGCAAAGTTAGCCAATCAAAGGATTGGAGACAGTGGAATAAAGTCAGAATTTAATTTATGGGCTCTCGGCATTCATCGACGAGGAAAGATGGGCGAGAACATTTTCATCGACCTGAATGCAAGAAGGGAAATCAAACCCAATGACCACATCGTAACCCTGGGTTTACCGGAGAATCATGAGAAATTCCTCCTCGAACCTGGTATTTCGAAAGCCAAATTCACAAGTAAACAAAGCGAACAATGGCTCTGGGAAATGGGTGGAGCGGTTGTCCTTATTCACCCTGAATCTTCATTAATCGGCAAGAGTATCAAAGAGCTAAAGTTTAAGGACCGCTTTGGTCTGCAGGTCCTGGGCTTGCGGAGAAATAAAGTGCCAATCGAAGACTTCGAAAACACGAAGTTGCGTAATTCCGATAGTCTATTCGTTGGAGGAAAATGGGAGCGAATTAACAACCTCAATATCAGGTCCCGCGAATTTATCGTTTTGGAAGAAGCCAGGGAGAAACAGGAAATCATACCGGCTTTCCGAAAATTGCCGATAGCACTATTGATTCTGTCCGGCCTTATTGCAGCAAGCGTGTTAAATATCATCCCTTTAGCGGCCGCTTCCATAATAGCGGGACTCGCCGCCCTTTTTACTAGATGCCTCACAATGGAGGACGCTTATCGGGCGATCCACTGGAAGAGTTTGGTTTTAATCGCCGGCATGTTGCCCTTAGCCGCCGCACTCGAAAAGACCGGGGGCATAGAACTGATTGCAAGCACACTTTTAAATGTGTTGGGCGACGCCGGGCCCAAGACAATTTTGTCGGCGTTGTTTCTAGTAACGGCATCCATTAGCCTAATCCTATCCAACACAGCCTCAGCCGTATTAGTAGCACCCATTGCTCTGACTCTGGCAAAAATGCTGGAAATATCGCCCTATCCCCTCTGTTTAGCGGTGCTAATTGGAGCCTCTTCCGCATTTGCCACACCCATTTCAAGCCCAGTAGTCACGCTGGTGGTGGAACCAGGTCGTTATCGATTTATGGACTTTGTAAAAGTTGGCTTGCCATTGATGGGCATGGTCTGGCTGGTGATGCTACTGATCGTTCCTCTGCTCTATCCTTTCTAGAAAGAGAGTGCCTTGGTTTTCTCACAATTGGATGTAACCCGAATGCGAAGAGCAGAATCTGAAAAGCCGAAACAGATTATTTTGCAAAAAACCGAACGGCAGCTATAGGTTGTAACAATGAATCTCAATCAGGTCACCCTACCCGTTAAAAACGTTCCCGAAGCATGCATTTTTTATAGAAATATGGGGTTCAGACAGATCGTCGATTCGCCGCACTATGCACGCTTCGAATGTCCGGAAGGCCACTCGACCTTTTCACTCATGCTTGACGAAAAATCTTTCAAGAATGGCGCCACTATTTATTTCGAACATGAAGAGCTAGACGCCTGGGTAATAGAATTGGCATCCAAGGGGTTCGTATTCGATCAATTGCCTACTGAAATGAGTTACCTTTGGAGAGAGGCCATTTTGCACGATCCATCGGGAAACAAAATCAAACTCTACTTTGCAGGAGAAAATCGCAAGCACCCACCTTGGCGGGTAGACATTTGAGTCAGGCAAGTTATTGAACCTTCATATGAATGCGGCGTTTGGCAGAGTGGAATATAGATCAACTGATCGGTTTGAACAGGAATACATCAATGAAATGCAGGAAGAAAGCTTTCAGCTTGTTCAAGTTCACAGGTGGTGGAACGACTATGTAAATATCTACGATAAAATCGAATACCCCCTTTATCTGACCGGAGAGAGCAATCTTCTCAGACACCATTTGGAAAACCTGGAAACCGGCTTTACCCGAAGTGTGGAATTCAGAGACGACCTGCTAATGGCACTTGTTGATTATCCGAAAACCTTGGAGGTATTGTCTATTTTAAGTAAGAACCATGAGTTCACATGGAATCTCTTTCAGACGACTTCTTCGGGCATTGAAATACCGATTGGAATGATCGAAAACGGAGAAGTGAGCAAATCAGCGATCACACATATGACGGATACCATTAGTTACTATAAGTTCCCGGAGAAAGACTTGTCGAATACTGAGCTGCAAGATCGAATCTACCATAACTATTTTGACGAAAACGATAAGCCCATTTTCGATTCGTGATCCTGGAAACGCGAAGGTACATGCACTTTTGCAGAATTACCGACTACGCTCTCGTTGAAGGTCTCGCCGAACAGGGCACCGCAGAGTTTTAAAAAAGCAGGTCTGTTATTCCGGCTATTCACGCTTGCTTATCCCTATCGTCGAAGTGTTTAATTCGAGATCAAGGAACCAATCTAAACTTCGCATTACCCCTAATTTAGAATGAGATGAATCGAAGAAACTTTATCAAAACTACCACGACAGCCGTTGCAGGAAGCGCTCTTGCAGGATCCTTAACTGCCCAACCATCCAACAGTAAAGACAAGCAGCCTAACATCCTGTTTATTATGACGGATCAGCAACATTCCGGCATGATGAGCTGCACGGGAAACCCCTGGCTGAAAACACCTGCATTGGACTCACTCGCCGCTGAAGGAGTGCGTTTCGAAAATGCCTATGCCGCAAACCCCGTTTGTGTTCCCAGCAGAATGGGAATGGCAACCGGTATGATGCCTGGTCGTCTGGGTGCGCTGAATAACGAGGGAACCAAAATTGAAAAGCTTCCACCTGAAGCCAGTCAAAACTCCATGGGCAAACTCATGAAACAGGCTGGGTATGATACCTTCTACGGCGGTAAGGTTCACATGGCTCGGGAGCTAAATCCAAATGCAGATGCGGGATACGATCAGTATTTCAGAGACGAACGTGAAAAACTGCCGAAAGCCTGTGTGGATTTCATAAGTAAGAAACGAGAGAATCCATTCTTTGCCGTGGCCTCATTCATCAATCCGCACGACATTTGTTTCGCATACAATGCCTATAAAAAGCGGGAAAAAATGATGCCAGGAGTCAATGAACTATATGAACAGGCATCGAAGATTCCAACCAGCAAACTCCCTCCTCTGCCTGACAATTTTCAAATCCCTGCCAACGAGCCGGACGCACTCGCAGGAAACATAAAAGAAACGGCCGTGACTCCGAGCGGCATCATGCGTCAAGTGTACGACGAACGTGAGTGGCGCATGTATCGCTGGATCTATTGTAGACTAACCGAGGAGGTGGACGGACACATAGGGCAAATACTAGATGGCCTCGAAACAGCCGGTCATAAAGACGACACCCTGGTTCTTTTTATAAGTGATCATGGTGACATGGATGCCAGCCACGGCCTTGCATCGAAGGGTGTTATGTATGAGGAGTCGGTCCATGTACCTCTCATCATGCGCCATCCAAAAACGATCCAAGCGGGTACCGTAAACCGATCACTCGCAAACATTGGGTTGGATATCCTCCCCACTTTCTGTGACTACGCAGGCATAAAGCTTCCAAATCATTTTCTTGGAAAGAGTCTCCTAAACATGGATACCACCCGCCCTTACGTTGCCTCTGAAAATCATTGGTCTCGCATGATCCGTAGTGAGCGCTACAAATATTGCGCTTACAGTGAAGGTGACCTCAGGGAGTCACTCGTTGATCTAGAAAACGATCCAGGAGAGCTTGTAAACCTGTCGATGGACAAACGGTTCGAAGGAGAATTAAAACGCCACCGTAATTACCTGAAAAGCTGGGTAACCCTCTCACATGACAAACATGGGGAAGTTTACCTGTTATGACTCTAATTGAGAAGATTAGCCGAAAGATTCTACCATCTGGCTCATGGTTTTAGTGATTTTTTTGTACGAGTTTTTTCGTCCTGGACTGACAAAGAAGAACAATGATCCTACCGCCGCTCTGGTGATCTTCCCAATTCTGGTTGGTTCAATAATCTTTGGTGTTTGGCCGGGATTTGCTCTAATGGTAGGTGAAGCCTTTTTCGAAAACACATCCAAGATAAGACTCATAGGCGATGTTAAATTCCTTCTCTCAATAACAGTAATAATAACACTAGGTTTGGTCGTTTTCCCATTCTACTTTTCGATTAAATCTAAACGTCTCGCTACAAAAGAATTAGGTTCCTAAAAGTTTTTGATATCAGCACTCGATGGAGAATTTTTCCACTTATAACTTGTCCCTCAAGCACTGTTTACTCAGGTTCACTCTACTTCAAAAAAATCAATAATCCCTATTACCATGCTCACTCAGCGACTCACACTTATTTCAATACTCATTATGACCTTTGGTTGCACACCATCCTCTGATACTGAATCCTCATCTACAACTGCTCCATTACTCCGCCATGTAGTGCTGTTTAAATTCAAAGACGCGGCCACACCGGCCCAAGTTAATACCATTGTAGAGGCATTCTCAGATCTACCGAAAAAGATTTCCTCGATCGTAGATTATCAATGGGGAACCGATGCCAGCATTGAAGGGAAAGCGAATGGGTTTACCCATTGTTTTTTGGTTAGCTTTGCGGATGACGCAGGACGGGCAGAGTACCTCCCCCACCCGGCGCATAAGGAGTTTGTTGAATTACTCTTGCCGTCGCTGGACAAAGGAACCGTGGTGGACTTCTGGGCGACCGATTCACAAGGAGTATCCGACACGGACGGAAAACTTCGTCACGTGGTACTGTTTGATCTAAAAGAAGGTACGACCGACGAGTCGTTATCGGCGATTCAAACCAAGTTCACTTCCTTACCCGGGGACATCCCTGAAATCGCAGCCTATGAATGGGGCACCAACAACAGCCCTGAAGGATTGGATGACGGTTACTCACATTGCTTTCTCGTCACCTTTGAAAACGAGGCAGGTCGTGCCGCCTACATACCCCATCCGTCCCATAAGGAGTTTGGAGGCATCGTTAGACCGAATGTTGAGAAGGTGTTGGTGTTCGACTTTTTCAACGGAAAATAAAATACAAAATCGTCAGCAAGCTAACTCCTACAGTTTATGGATCGATAGTCGAAGTGTAGGAGCCACCTTGGTGGCGATTCGAACACAAAAAGTCTGACATCGACTCGACGGAATTTCACGCAGACACCCACTATGCAACTCAACCTGAAATCGCTATTCTCAATAGTACTTGTAGCGTTCATCGTCGGCTGCGGTCAGAAGGCAGATAACGCAAAACTCTCATTCTGGGATAACCAAAGAAAGGGTGCAAATGGAGATGCCAACGAAGGGACCCTGGAATGGTTTCAAGCAGCGGAGAGTTTCGGAATCGAATACATCCGATTGTCTCCTGCGGATATGAAGTCAGACAGCAAGGACTTCCTCATTGGTGACATTGACCAGTATTCAGGAATTCCACCCAATGACCTTGCCCTGTTCAAAGCCGTTCTTGATCGAGCAGCACAAACCAACGTCAAAGTGGTTATCACTTTTTTCGGAATACCGGGGGCACGTTGGCGGCAGCACAACAACGGCGAGTTTGATTTTCGGCTATGGGAAGACTTCGACTATCACGATCAGTGTGCTCAATTTTGGACCGACCTTGCAACTGAGCTGAAAGATCACCCAGCTGTGGTTGGCTACAACATAATAAACGAACCGCATCCCGAGAGAAAAGATGGTTTTCAGAGCGGCCGGGCCGAGGAATTTGAAACCTGGCTAAAAATAAACAAGGGAACCGCAGCCGACCTCCACCTTTTTTATCAAACAATGGTCGATGCCGTCCGTCAGGTAGATTCGAAAACGCCCGTCATGTTCGATGCCCGATTTCATGCCAATGCTCAGGGATTCGATTTCTTCCAGCCCGTGAAGGGAAATGGAATTTTGTACGCGTTTCATTTTTACGATCCCTGGACTTTTTCTACCTTTCGCATAAATAACGGTCGTTTTTCCTACCCAGACAAAATGCCAACAGGCGACGGAGACAAGACAGTTCCATGGACGCGTGAAGATCTGGCAAAACAGTTTGAGCCCGTTCACAATTGGGCCAAGCGACATCAAATTCCAAATAAACAAATCGTCTCAGCTGAAATTGGCTGCAACCGGCAAGTAGATGGAGCACAGCAATACCTCACAGATGTAATACAGTTGATGAATGAGAACGATTGGCACTGGGCCTTTTACAGCTTCCGGTCCGGATCCTGGGATGGCATGGATTACGAGTTGGGCACTGAGAAACTTGGGTGGAAATATTGGGAGGGAATAGACGCGGGCAAGTCGCACTACGAAATGGTCAATCGCCATAATAATCCATTGTGGCAGGTCATCCTCGATGGTCTGCAAAACTAACACACCATCAGGAGTTTATTCAGCATTATTTTGAAATCGACTCGCGATTAAAATTGCTCCTACATTTTCCAATAAACAAGGTCTAGCTGGAACCTTGTTCGAGACTATTTAACCCCAATAATAAATTTTTCTCATGAAACGCCCCAATATCATTCTTATAATCACCGACCAGCAACGCTACGAAACAATCGCGGCTCTCGGATTTCCACACGTTAACACGCCCCATCTGGACAAACTGGTGAATGAAGGCGTCGCGTTCTCCCAGTGCCATGTGACGGCACCGTCCTGTGGGCCGTCAAGGGCCAGCCTATTTACAGGCTACTTTCCACACAACTCAGGTGCGCTTAAAAACAACGACCCCTGGCCTCGAACCTGGGTGCAAGACCTGAAAGACAACGGCTATTATTGTGTGAACATTGGTAAGATGCATTGCGATCCTTACAACGAGCTTCACGGATTTCACGAGCGCTTTGTCGTTGAGAATAAACAACGCCGCGAGTCAGAACTTATGTGGAAAGGCTCCCAGCACATTTTTGAAGATGAGTGGGACAAGGCCCTGGATCTACGAGGTTTCGACAGACCTGAGAAACCCTTTTATCGGGATTGGCCCGACACCAAAGAACGCCAGGGAGCTTATGAGTGGAAACTCCCCGAGGACCTCCATCCCGATACGTTTGTCGGCGACATGGCGCTTCGCTGGATTAACAAATCACCTTACGGGGCAGACAATTCCAAACTTATGCAATGGATCGACAAGGAGAAACAGCCAGCCGTTGATGACGAGCCACTGTTTCTACAAATCGGTTTTCCGGGACCCCACCCACCCTTTGATCCTGTTGAGCGCTATACGAAGGAGTATATGGAAAAAGACCTTCCTATTCTTCCAGTGACCCAGGAGGAAATGGATGCACAACCCGAGACGCTTGATTCCTTTCGCAAACGCCTCACCCAGCGTTTCGCTGACTCTATAGACTTTGATCCACACGCGTCGGACGAAGCACGAAAACTACAGCGGGCTTACTACCTGGCCAATGTTACCATGATCGATGAGAGCATCGGTAAGATCCTTAAACGACTCGAAGAAACCGGCGTTCTTGAAAATTCCGTGGTTATCTTTTCTTCCGATCATGGCGATTGCCTGGGAGATCACGGGTTGGTTGAAAAATGGACCATGTACGATTCTTCGGTTCGCGTACCTCTAGTGGTTTGGAGTCCCGACCGCTATAAAGGCGGGCGAAAGGTCGAAGCACTGACACAGTGGTTCGACATAGGCCCGACTATCCTCGAACTGGCGGGTCTTGAGCCACCAGTAAAAATGGAAGCCAAATCCTTAATGCCTTTTCTTGAAGATGACCCTAAGGCCGAAGAACGTGAGTATGTCTTTTCTGAACATGCCCAGGACCTCATGCTTCAAGATCTTGATCACTCATTGATGGTGCGGAACAAACGCTATAAACTGGTTGAGTATATAGGAAAAGATGCCGGCCAATTATTTGATCTGGAAAATGATCCAGACGAAATCAAAGACGTTTGGAGCTCACCGGATTATGCAGAAGTGAAAGCAGGTCTTCGCCAGGTACTTCACGAATGGTTTGTGACGAGCACTACCAAGGCAACGGGCTGGTGGAAAAATCCGGCAGCGAAGCGAAAGACTGAATAGTTTTTCAAACATACCCGCCTGACTCGCCGTTGCCTAGCAGAGGCGGATCTCACAACCGGAGGCCATCATTCGGCAGGGCAAGAGCGTCCTCGCCCTGCCGAAGGACAACAAGGAACACGCGGCACAGCAAGGATGCTGTGGCCCTACCATTTAAGATCGTTGTCGATTCTTTCCAGATTGAGTTTGCCTGTTCGAACAATTCTCACCACCATGCAATCTGTCTTCAATCCGACCCTGTAAACCACTCATATTTAACCCATCAGTTCTTCTCATGCATATAATTTCCCTAAATGGTAAAACCCATAAACTGGATGTTCCGAACGATATGCCCTTACTCTGGGCTATCCGCGACGTTCTCGGGTTCACAGGAACAAAATTTGGTTGTGGCATCGGCCAATGTGGCGCGTGCACCATGCATCTGGATGGTGCTCCAATCAGGGCATGCATCACGACAATCGCATCAGCCAAGGACCAAAAAATCACAACCATCGAAGGCATAGCAGATGATCCGATTGGCAAACAGGTACAGGAAGCTTGGGTCGAAGAAGGTGTTCCCCAATGCGGCTACTGCCAATGCGGCCAAGTTATGTCGGCCACAGCACTCTTGCAAAGTAACGCGACTCCGAATGATGACGAGATTGAATCCGCTATGGTCGGTAACATCTGCCGCTGTGGAACCTACAATCGCATTAAGACCGCCATTCACACCGCATCTGCCAAGATGAAAGGAGTTTCAGCATGAAGCCCTCTTTCAACCATTTCTCATTCGCCAACCGCAGTCTTGACCGCCGCAATTTTATAAAAGGTGTAAGTGCCACAGGTGCCATGCTTCTCACGGCTAACTGGAGTTGGTCTCAGGACGAACCGAAATTCGGTGCCGATGGCATGCCCGGAGGAACAGCGGAGGACCCGAAGCTCTTTGTGCAAATCCACGCAGATGGAACGATAGATATCACCTGTACCCGTTCCGAAATGGGTCAAGGTATTCGCACCAGCCTCGCCCTGGTCCTGGCTGATGAACTAGAAGCTGACTGGGAACAGTGTCGAATCGTTCAAGCGATTGGTGATCAGGATACATTTGGCAATCAGGACACCGACGGCTCACGCAGTATGCGCCATTGGTTTATGCCCATGCGTCGCTGTGGCGCAACGGCCAGAACTATGCTGGAACAAGCAGCGGCCTCCAAGTGGAAGGTCCCGGTATCCCAGGTAAAAGCGTCCAATCATAAGGTTGTGCACAAGAAGAGCCGTCGCGAAATCGGCTATGGGGAACTGGCATCGTCCATGGGCAGTCAAACGGTGCCCGACAACAACTCAGTCACACTCAAGAGTGAAAAAGATTTCCGATTTATCGGCAAGAATCAGAGGTTGAGTTTCGACGGCATGGATATCGTTTCAGGGAAGGCAAACTTCGGGGCAGATATTCGTCTGGACGATATGGTTTACGCTGTGATCGCCCGCCCACCTGTCTTTGGCAGTAAAGCCGAATCCTATGACGCTTCAGATACCTTAAAAGTTAAAGGTGTCTTGAAAGTATTGGAAATCGATGGTGCCACCGCACCTTCAAACTTTCTTCCTCTAGGTGGAATCGCCGTGGTTGCAGAAAATACCTGGGCAGCCATTCAAGGTCGCAATGCACTCAAGGTAAAGTGGAGCAGTAGTCCAAACGACAGTTATGACTCAAAAACATATCATCAGAGCCTGATCAGTGCTTCAGAAAACCCGGGGAAAGTAATTCGGGACGATGGTGATGTGGAAAACGCTTTTTCCAAGGCACACAAAAAACATTCCGCAAGTTACTACCTGCCACACATTGGTCACGCTCCCATGGAACCACCTGTGGCAACCGCTTTGCTGACGGATGACTTTCTCGAAGTATGGGCTCCGACGCAGGCACCTCAAGCTGCACGCACAAATATTGCAGAACGCACTGGCCTTCCGTTAGAAAAGACACGCGTCAACGTTACCTTACTCGGTGGTGGTTTTGGTAGAAAATCGAAAGCTGACTTCATTAATGAAGCAGTCGAGATCGCCAAATCATTTAAAGGCCGTCCTGTACGAGTTCAGTGGACCCGTGAAGATGATGTAAAACACGACTATTTTCATACCGTTTCCGGAGAGCACCTGGAAGCAAGCTTGGATAAGAAGGGAAATACCACAGGCTGGCTGCACCGCTCCGTCGCTCCAACCATCATGTCCATTTTCGCACCGGATCAAAGGCACCAATTCAACGTCGAGAGCGGCATGGGTCATGCAAATATTCCTTTCGATGTGGCAAATATCCGCATCGAAAATCCGGGCATTGATGCACACACACGCATCGGATGGTTTCGCTCCGTATCCAATATTCCTCACGGTTTTGCCGTGCAAAGTTTCATAAGTGAACTGGCTCACGAAGCGGGCAAGGATCACCTGAAGTTCTATCTGAATCTTCTGGGCAAGGATCGCAAAATCGAACCTATCGCAATGGCCGACGATTGGAATCACGGAGAAAACCCGAAACTGTATCCAGTCGACACCGGTCGTTTGCGGAAGGTCGTTCAAACCGCAGCCAAGGAAGCCGGTTGGGGTAAAAAGCACCCGAAGGGCCGTGGTATGGGTTTCGCAGTTCACTACAGTTTTGTTTCCTACGTCGCCTGCGTTCTGGATGTTGAAGTCAAAAGCGGAGGACAGTTGATCATACACAACGCGACCATGGCGATCGATTGTGGCCCGCAAATCAACCCCGATCGTATTCGCTCCCAAATGGAGGGATCCTGCGTGATGGGAATCGGTCTGGCCGCCATCGGGGAAGTAAGCTTCAAAAATGGAAGCGCTGAACAAAGCAACTTTCATGATTACCAAGTTCCAAGAATCTCCTTAGCCCCGAAATCGATCTCCGTTCATCTGGTAGATCCTGGTGATATTAAGGAGCTGGGAGGGGTAGGTGAACCGGGTGTTCCACCGGTTGCTCCTGCTCTGTGTAATGCAATTTTCGCAGCAACTGGAAAAAGAATCAGACAACTACCCATCAAAGATCAATTAGCCTAGGGGAATTATGGATATTACGTGTCCCTACTGCTGGGAACAAATTGATATCGAGGAGATTCCCTACTCGGAAGAATCGGTTGAGCTCGTTCTGGATTGTGAAGTTTGTTGCCGTCCAATCGCTATTTCAGCTACTTGGGAGGACGAGAATGAACCACCGTGGTTGGACGTGAGAGCAGAGTCGTAAAGGAGTTTTGTCCTCCTACCCGTCCTCTTCCTCCCACTCTTACTCTTACTCTTACTCTCGATCTTCCTCCTACTCTTTCCTTTTTTTGGTGTCAGTGTTCAGGTGTCAGTGTCACTTCACTGCCAAATAAACCGTGTTCGACGAATCTTTATCCAAAATCGGATTGTAAAAGGGTACGACGATGGCTTCCGCAGCTGTGAAAACAGAACGAAGCATTTCAGTGAAACTGGCATCGGGTGCCGCATCTGACCACAAACCAAATACACCGCCGCCGTGTAATTGTTCAGTCATGGCGGTTAATCCCGCAATTGAGTAAAATCCGGCATTCGCCTGGTCGAGCTGATGACTGGGAGTGTGATCAATATCGAGAAGGATTGCATGAAATTTCTTTCCCGGGCTATGTGGATCAAGGCCAATAGAGCCATCTTGTGCGGCCGCAAAGAAGTCCTGTTCGATAAGTCGACAACGTGGATCATTCCATAAAATGGATCCGACAGGAAGCAAACCTCGCCTATGCCAATCGATTACTTGAGGGAAGAGTTCTACAACAACGAGAGAATTGACACACCTGTTTTCCAAAGCGGCAACAGCCGTATAGCCCAATCCTAAACCGCCTACAACGACGTCCCACAATCCGTCAGATAACTTTCCTAAACCCAGATGGGCCAGTTCTTTTTCCGCCTCCGGAAAGAGACTGGACATGAGGAATTCCTCACCGAGCTTTACTTCATAGACTTCCACCTCATCCAATGCGGCAATGGTCCTACGACGTAGCACAAGTGCTCCAAGTTTGGTGTTTTGAGCATCGAGTATCTGAAAGGCTGGAATCATAAACGCACGATTAATGAGGACGAATAACTTCTCTGACAACGGGTAAACGACTTCTTTTCAGCAAAAAAAGGCCGCACACGAAATCGCATGCGGCCTAAAATGAGGAGCGAGTCAAAAGACTCTAAATACTGGAAAATTACTTAGCGGTTATGATTCCATTCATCAATCCGAAATGCCCTGGAAATGAACAGACGTATGGATAAGCTCCGGCTTCCGTCAGTGTAAAGGTTATGGTATCCGTCTCTCCGGGACCCAACATTTTGGTGTGAGCGATTACCAATGCTTTATTCGCGTCATCCTGAGGGATGTATTCAGTTGCTGCTGCTGCAATTGCTGCCATTCCAAATGCGGCAGGTTGCGTTCCTGGCTTCAAGACAACCACGTTGTGCCCCATAGCTACTTTTGGAAGTGTCCCCAAGTTTTTGAATACAAGTGTAATTTCCTCTCCGACAGCGACCTCAAACGCTTTGCTGCTGAATTGCATCGTATCATTACCCGTGAGCTCAATGGTATTTCCTTTAGCAGCAAGTGCGATTCCTGCTGTTCCAAATAGAAAAGCAACCAGTGTAAGAATTTTCAATTTCATAATAGTTTTCATGGTAGAGTATGTTACTACAAACAAGGCAGTTTATGGTTTTGTGAGATTTCGCAAGCAGATGTTCCAAAAAAAATAAAATTAGATGTGATTCGTCACTCAATTTACTTTGGCAAAAGATAATTAGACTCTTTGAATAATTTCTGCCTTGGAATAGCGAACTTTGGGTAGCTTAGCGTATTTATCGGAAGCCTGCCGATACCCCAAGGCACACGCGACCATCGTCTTGAAACCACTGTCTTCAAGGCCAAGAACCTTATCAAAATCGGGAGGGCTAATTCCCTCCATTGGGCAGGCATCTATTCCCAGAACTGCAGCACTTGTCATCAATTGCCCCAAGGCAATATAAATCTGATTTTTGCACCAATCGTCAATGGTAGCCCCGTCAATCGATCGTTGAATAAAATCAACCATCATCCCTTTCAAAACCGCGTGGTCAGATACATTGCCGCCCCGGGCTTCGACAGTGGCATTCAGATACCGGTCAATTTCATCCAAGGTAAACGAATCATTGTAGCAAAATACCACAAAGTGTGAACAGTCCCGCGTTTGGGGTTGATTCCAGGAGAGAGGCAGCAGTTGGTCCTTGGTTTCCTGATTCTCCACAATTACGAATTTCCAAGGCTGTAAGCCGAAAGAAGATGGAGTCAGCACAAGGGACTCTTCAAGTGCAAGCATGGTGACCTCATCAATCTTGAGATCAGGATCAAAAGCTTTGGTAGCGTACCGCCAGTTAAGTTGGGTTAGAAGTTCTTCAGTGGTGAGTGTGGGCATGGACGCTAAGCGAGTGTTTTGCTAAGTATATAATTTATTAAAAATGATTCAGTGTTTGGTTTATTCACAGGAAATGGAATTTGTGAAGCCACACGCGTCGCCGCTTTCCACGAATAATCGTGAATGGTTTTGTTTCCTTTCGAAGCTTTATCAAGCAGGAAAGCATTTTGGAAAAATCCTGGCGTGGAATCTGATTTGTCTAACTCATTTTACCTTGGAATGAATTTCCTATGGAAAACGAGGTATTCTCAGCTTTGCGGCAGAGTATAGCGCCTTTGTTCTATTTTGGAAATCCCCAAACCGCAAAACAGGATTAAGTTTGAATGAAAACGAAGGCTGTGATTGATCTTTAATTCCCAATTTTCAATAATGCTTACATCCATAAAATGCAAAATTTTGCTAGCACTAGTTCCCTTTCTAGTGTTCGGCTCTTCCGTAACAAATGGTGCGCAAACCGATAAACCCAATGTGTTATTGATTCTGGTCGATGATCTGAAACCTGCTTTGGGTTCATACGGTGACCCCGTAGCAATCAGTCCCAATATCGATAGACTGGCGGCCCAGGGGATGCGTTTTGAAATGGCCTACTGTAACCAGTCCGTTTGCATGGCTTCCCGCTACAACCTGATGCTGGGAAGCAGATCCTCCTCCACCGGCTTTTACAGTTTTGGAACGCAGTTTCGCGATGTGTATCCTGACGCGGTTACCCTGCCACAGCATTTTATAAACAATGGCTATGTGGCACATTCGATGGGCAAAGTGTTTCACATCGGCCATGGCAACACTAACGACGATGCTTCCTGGAGCGTGCCTCATCACCCCGATAAAGTGATCGACTATGTGTTACCTGAAAGCAACCACCGTGAGTTAACAAGGGAAGAAGGTCTTTTCACCAACGCAGGAAGAAACGCGTCGGGAGAGGCACGTCCCCGTGGTGCTGCATGGGAAGCCGCCGATGTCCTGGACGAAGCCTATGCAGACGGCCGGGTCGCGGCGACAGCGATTGATCGCTTGCGCTGGTTGAAAGAAAACGAAGAGAAACCGTTCTTTATGGCAGTCGGATTTGTTCGTCCGCATTTACCTTTCTCTGCACCTAAACTATATTGGGACATGTATGATAGAAACAAACTTCCGATGCCCGAATTTGTTGATGCCCCAAAAGACGCTCCAGATTTTGCAGTGAAACGACGGGGAGAAATCATGGCCTTCAAACCCATTCCCACTTCAGAACCGTTCCACGATGACCTCACTCGTCAGTTGATTCACGGTTACTACGCCAGCGTAACCTACATGGACGCTCAGGTGGGAAAATTGCTGGATGGATTAATAGAACAGGGGTTTGCCGAAAATACCATTGTCGTCCTTTGGGGGGATCATGGATGGCATTTGGGTGACCATGGCTCTTGGACAAAGCATAGTAATTATGAGCAAGCCAACCGGATTCCAATAATCATTTCTGCACCGGGAGTCACTAAGCCAGGATCCGTTACTCATCAACTGACTGAGACAGTGGATCTCTACCCAACCATCGCATCCTTAGCGGGTCTTCCCGCACCAAACACATCGCAACCCATCGATGGTTTGGACATGACGCCTGTGTTGAAAAACGGGCAAACACGCATTCGCGACTACGCCTATCATTCCTATCCGAAGGCCAGTATCATAGGAAGAGCCATCCGCAACGAACGTTATCGAATCGTAGAATGGCTGAATACCAGTACATCCGAGATCGTGTATGAACTTTATGACTACCAGGCAGATCCGCTGGAAAAACAGAATGTGGCTTCCTCCAACCCCAAAGCTCTGGACTTCATGAAGGCATTGTTAGCTAAAGAACCAAAAGCAGCGAAGCAGGTCAGAAACAATAGCAGATAAATTTACCTGATATAGTGACGAATGGGATTGAGCCCTTCAACACTGACTAACTCATCGGATTGGCCCGCTGGCACAATTGCAGCGGAATACCAAAAGGATCACGCAGCATGATAAGTCGAGAGTTGGCCTGCGGGTTTAATTCCTCAACAAAAGTGCATCCTGCAGTCATCAATCGCTCTTTCTCGGCACCTGCATCCGAGACCGCAAAGGCCAAATGGTAAAGCAGGTGGCTAATGGTTGAGTAATCTGGCATCGGGGCGACTGGATTCGAATAGATCTCAATAAACACTCTTCCAGTATCATCGGCCAGAAACCGCGTAAAAGGAGGATCTGTCATCGCAACCCTGGCGGAAAGCCCACAATTCTCGATATACCAATCGGCCACTGCCACCGAATCTTCAACATTTATTGCGTAATGCTCGAACTTCATTGTGAGGAAATTGAACCAATCGATCCGCAGATTCAATCAGGCATTTAAAAATAATTAAGAGATTGAACCTCGGACTCCAGGAATTCTAGATGGATGTATGAGATTCCTCCTAATACTCCTAACCTTGCTTTTCTCAATGTCTGTGTTTGCCGCAGAACGAAACATCATCTTTATCATCACCGATGACCAAAGCCCAACCCTGGGTTGCTATGGAGACACAGTGGCATACTCGCCAGCAGTCGACAGCCTGGCGGCGGATGGTACGATGTTTAGCCGGGCCTACGCAACCACCGCCAGCTGCTCCGCCAGTCGATCGGTCGTCATGTCGGGGCTGCATAACCATCACAATGGTCAATACGGTCACACTCATGCGTACCACAAGTTCGAGTCCTACCGGAATGTGGTTAGCCTGGCACTTCCAAGAGTACTGGCAAACGAAGGTTACCGTACTGCGCAAATCGGAAAATACCACGTGGCTCCGGAAGATGTGTTTCATTATGAAACCTATTTAAACGGTGACGGAAGAAATGCAGTGCAAATGGCAAATGCTTCAGAGGACTTTATCACTTCGAACGACGCACGTCCTTTCTTCCTCTACTTCGCAACCAGCGATCCACACCGTGGTGGAGGTAAAGATGAAAACTTCGTTGGCGATTTAAAACCTGACTTGTTCGGCAACAAACCCAACGACGGTGCCCACCCAGGCGTGGATGAAAAATTCTACGATCTGGACGATGTCCTAATTCCACCCTTCCTACCTGACACGGCAGAATCAAGAAGTGAACTAGCGCAATATTACCAAAGCACAGCGCGCGTTGATCAAGGGGTCGCACGTTTGATTGAAATTCTTAAAGCCAATGACCTCTACGACAAAACCCTGCTGGTGTTTACTGCCGATCACGGCATGGCATTTGCGGGCGCTAAAACAACCATTTTTGAAGGCGGCCTGCGTGTGCCCTTTGTTGTTCGAAATCCCTATGAGAAGAACCGGGGAGTGGTCAGCGATGCTATGATCAGTCATATCGACATCACTCCTTCTCTTCTCGATTTCGCTGGCGGGCTGGACAAAAAAAAGAACGCTCCCAAGAAGTTGGTTTCAGCCAAAGAGTTTTATAAGGACAAGGAGTATGTCTTCATGGAAAACATGGGAGGTAACGATTATAATACTTACCATGGAAAGACCTGGATCAACATCTTGGGCAAACCCAAAGCCACTCACTGGGAAGTGGTGTTTGGCTCCCACACGTTTCATGAAATTCAAATGTATTACCCGATGCGCTCGGTGAATAACGGTAAATACAAACTTATTTGGAATATCGCCTCCGGACTGCCCTACCCCTTTGCATCCGACCTCTGGGCAAGTTCGACCTGGCAAGCCCAGTTAGCCAAAGGTCCTGATACCGAGTATGGGATGATGACTGTAGATGAGTATGTGAATCGACCAACCTGGCAGCTCTATGATTTAAGCAAATTGGAGTATGAAAATGAGAACCTCGCGGATAACCCAAAATTCGCAAAAGTCCTCGACGAGCTCAAAGCCAAGCTGAAAGAATACCAGAAAATCATGAATGATCCCTGGATTATGAAATGGCAATATGAGTAACGTTTCATTCAAATAGAGTTCTGCTCCGCTGTTGTGTTACAAGGCAAGAAACTCATCGCCATTCCGGACAAACCTTCGCCAGCTCTCATAGGTACTATGTGCGTTTGGCAGCAGAGTTACGCACAAAGAAAACAGAAGCAGCGATAAGTTCAGTTAACTTTTCTAAGTTCTATTTCTTTCACTTCCATTCCTGCATTCCCCGGAATATCGGTTAAGCGAATCCGAAGCTTTGTAGCTCCCTCTTTCAAGCGAACTTGACCAAGCTCTAATCGTTTCCAGTCCTTATTCTGATATTTGGCTGCTTCGCCATCCAACAAGAACGGTTGTGGGTTGGGCAGTGGATCGAACGCCTCGGTTATTTTTATCGCGAGTTGCTTTCCCTGGATCTCCAAATGGGCCTTCACTCCAAGGTCAGATTCTGCAATGCAGTAGTACATGGCCATGCTATAGGTGCCGCCGTCTACGATATCCAAATCCCACTCAGGATAGGCATTTTTCTGTCCATCGACTGATCCAATGGTGGGAAAACCCGGCGGGATAGTTATAATCAATACCCTTCCCCTTGAACTTGGGAAGTATCGCATCTTGTCCCTCCAAAAGAACAATCACATTCCCCTCAATCCCGACCGGAACAGGCGCCGCTTTTCCTAACGGAGGCATAGTCGCCAAGGTGGCTTTAAAATAGGAACTTAACGCTTTTACTACCTCGGGATGTTTATCAGCAACATTCTGCCGTTGACGAACATCTGCCTGAATATCGTACAACTCCCAATTTCCCTCCTGTTGAACAGCCGTCCATTGATCGCTATGAACCGTACCGTTCCGCTCGATCTTGGATTCCTGTCCCTGGGAAAAGGATACAAAATTTCGATCAGGCCACTTCGTTGATGGATCTTCGGCTAGCGAAGCAAAACTTCGTCCGTCCAACGCTAATCCCTCGGCTCCTTTCAGCTCACACCATTCGACCAACGTCGGAAGAATATCGAGGTGGGACAAAGGCCTCCCAACCGCATGAGGCTTCAAGACTCCTGGCCATCGAATGAAACAAGGCACGCGAATGCCACCTTCATAAAGTTGTCCCTTTTTCCCTTTCAATCCAGCGTTATACCTCCACGTGGCCGGTCCGTTATCGGACATGAAAATAACGATGGTATTCTCTTCCAGTCTTTTCTCTTCCAGGAATTTGAGGATCTTTCCAACTTGATCGTCGATGGCCTGAATCATACCGAAAATGACCGACTCCCAACGACCTGCCTGTTTGTTATAAAATGGTTTCCAGTATGATTCATCCACCAACCCTGGTGTGTGGGGCGCATTAAAGGGAACATAACAAAAAAACGGTTTATCTGCTTCAACCTGCCCGTTCATCCAATCGATCGCGGCATCGGCAAGCACTTCCGTAACATAGCCTTCGTAATCGTCCTCTACACCATTGTGATTTAACTCGGGTCCAAAATAACGCTGGGTCAACCCGCCAAGGAAACCAAGGAATTCCTGGAATCCCTGACCGTTGGGAGTTTCCGGATAGATGGAGCCGTTATGCCACTTTCCAAAACAACCGGTCGCATAACCATTATCGCGCATCAACTCGGCTATCGTAGTTTCGCTTGGATTCACTACCTCCTCACGCCTGGTTACACCAAATGCCCCAGTCCTTAAGTGGTAACGCCCGGTCATTAGACTGGCACGCGTCGGCGCACACACCGGGCTTACATAAAACCGGTCCAACCGAACCCCCTCTTTCCCGATTCGATCCATCGAAGTCGTGCTTAGGTAGGGATTACCATGCAATGAAAGATCCCCATAGCCCTGGTCATCCGTCAATATCAGTAACACGTTCGGACGGTCTGTTGCTGCATTCAATGAAAGGGAGCTGTATAAAATGACGGAACAAAAGAAGAGAAAAAGCGTTTTCATAGGGAAGAAGTTATAAAATTGGTTGATGTCCTTCTCGGCAATACCGAATAGTAAACCCAAAGACCCTATCCCATTTTTTCCGGATTATAAAACCTATGAAGATATTCATCTTTTTTCTTAGCATAATGGCAACCAACTCGCTTCAGGGAAACCACCATACTGTCTCCATACAAAACAAGGAACTGTCAGTCACCCTGGCGACGAAGGGAGCTGAACTGCAAAGCATCAAACATATACCGACGGAAATCGAATACCTATGGCAAGGTGACCCTGAATTCTGGGCCGCGCGGTCACCCAACATGTTTCCAGTCAATGTCCGCTTCAAAGATAACCGATTCACCTACAAAGGTAAGGAGTTTGAAATGCCGCGAATGGGACTCGCAGTCGTTGCGACTTTCGAAACTGCAGAACATACCGAAGAAAAGAAAAAGGATCGGACTCCGAAAAATCTAAAAAAAGACTTTTCCGAAAGTAAAGTGGTTCAGGTGCTCAATTCGTCTGAAGAAACTTTGCAGCATTATCCCTTCCCATTTCAGCTTAAAATCACCTCTCAGGTAAAAGGGCTAACCCTTTTGCAGAAATACAAAGTCACCAATACCGGGGATGAAACTCTTTATTTTGCACTTGGAGGCCACCCGGGGTTCAACGCACCGCTCGCTAACCGCAGGGATCGTTCGGATTACCAATACGTCTTTTCCGAAAAGATGCATGTAAAACGTAACGAGATTATCGATAGTCTGATTCAGGAAAACAAAGTAGACTACTTGAACAATGAAGACCGACTCAGTTTAAGTGACGATCGTATCCCCAATGGTGGAATGTTTTTGTTGGATAACCAATCCCGATCCATCGGGATAGCACTTAAAGGACGGAAGCCTTATGTGACTGTTGAATTGGAAGACTTTCCAAACACCAACTTATGGTCGCCGCCTGGGATGCCCTATGCAGCGATAGAACCTATGGTTGCTCACCACGACTTACAAGATACTGAGGAAGCCATTGAGGAAAAGGACTACCTAATAAAACTACCCGCGGGAAAATCCCGCACCTATCAATACAGCATTACTATCAACCCTACGGAAGGTAAACGGGCGCTTGGTCCTTAAACTCAACCTTTGACTAAAAACCTTCTGGTCATCTTGTTTTCCATACGCATAAATCGACGCCAAAACAATTTCTGGCAGTTTATTATTTAGAAAAACTATGTTTCCTAAAGATCTTCACGAAAAAATAAAACAATCCAAAGTGGTTGCTGTCCTCGTTATCGACAATGCTGCTCACGCCGTTCCCGTGGCCCGCGCTCTTCTTCGCGGCGGCATCGGAGCGATGGAACTAACTTTACGAACACCGGCCGCATTACCTGCGCTCAAGGCAATTACAGCTGAAGTTCCGGAAATGCTGGCAGGAATCGGAACCATACTTACTACAGAGCAAGTAGATCAGGTAGTAGAAGCGGGCGCCGCATTCGGTGTGGCACCGGGCATGAACGCCAGGATAGTTAAATACGCGCAGGAGCGAGGCTTACCTTTTGGCCCTGGCATCATGACTCCAAGCGACATCGAAGCCGCAATTGAACTGGGATGCCGCACCATAAAATATTTCCCAGCCGAAACATCCGGCGGGTTAAAACACCTCGAGGGAATGGTAGCACCCTACCAACACCTTGGCCTCGACTTTATTCCTTTGGGCGGACTCAATGCCCAGAACATGGTCGACTACCTGAAGTCACCTCTCATCTGCGCCATTGGCGGATCCTGGCTTGCCAAAAAGGATGTGATCAACGCCGAAGATTGGGACACCATTGAAGCCAATGCCCGTGAAGCTCGAACCATAGCCGACTCTATTTAATCATGAAAACAATTGTAACTTTTGGTGAAATCATGGGGCGCCTTTGCCCTTTCGGATTCAAACGCTTTCGTCAATCCCTCCCTGGCGATATCAACCTGACCTTCGCGGGTGCGGAAGCGAACGTGGCGGCCTCCCTTAGTATGCTTGGTGGCAAAACGCGTTTTGTAACTGCCCTACCTAAAAATGACATAACGGCAGCTTGCCTGGCGAACCTCAAAGGACTGGGGGTCGACACAGAAAGTATTGTGTTAACGGATGCCGGACGCCTTGGACTCTATTGGGTAGAAGCGGGAGCCAACCAACGACCCAGCCGAGTTATATACGATCGCGACTACTCGTCGGTAAGTATGACTCCTCCCGAAGCGTATGATTGGAATGTTATTTATGGTGACGCGGGATGGATGCACACGACTGGCATTACGCCTGCCCTTTCAGCACAATCAGCTGAGGCCACATTGGCTGCGGTAAAAAACGCAAAGGAAGCAAGGCTTACGGTTTCCTGTGATTTGAATTTCCGCAAAAAACTGTGGAACTGGGAGCCAGGGACCTCAGCCAACGAGCTCGCCCAAAAAACCATTCGAAAGATTTTGCCTTACGTCGACCTGGTGATCGCCAATGAAGAAGATGCTTCAGACGTTCTAGGAATCCACCCTGAGAATACCGATGTTCATTCAGGCAAAATCGATGCTGCCAAATACACCCAGGTAGCGAAAGAAATTGTCAGCCAATTTCCCAACGTGAGCAAAGTTGCAATTACCCTTCGGGAAAGCATTTCAGCTTCTCACAACAATTGGGGAGCTATGTTATACGATGCTTCAACCAAAAAATCCGTCTTTTCACCAGAAAACGAAGGCGAATACCAACCCTTCGAAATCAGGAACATTGTGGATCGAGTAGGTGGTGGAGATTCGTTTGGTGCGGGTCTCATTTTCGCATTGAATACGCCAGAGCTTTCAGAATCGGGGACTGCCATTGATTTCGCAGTAGCCGCTTCCTGCCTAGCCCACTCCATTTACGGAGACTACAACTTCTCAACCAGAGAAGAAGTAGAAGCTTTGATCAAATCGGGTGGTTCGGGAAGAGTCGTCAGGTAACTGGTTTGAGTCGAATAGACATCTTAGGTATTTATTGCTCCCGAGAAAGCCGGAAGCCCCAGGTGACTCTGAAATCATTTGAGTAGTAGGGTCGGGATCGTAGAAGCAATCTCGCTTGAAAAATATTAGTGCTGTTTTCAATACCCAGTCATGATGACTGGGCTACATTCCCAATCTCTGCGCCACTCATTTTCTTTGCACAAACGGATTACAGCAACTAAGAGTCAAAACCAATTCGAGTTAATCATGAACAAAATACGCAGCATCCTAATTACCCTTACCATGTTCGCACCTCTTGCATTGGGAGCCAACCAGCACAAGTCACTTACGGCGAAAGATATCGAGTCTATGAAAAAAGAGTTGTCCAATTGGGGACGCTGGGGTGCGGATGACCAGAAAGGTGCACTCAACCTTATCACGCCGCAAACGCGAAAAGATGCCGCTGCCTTGGTAACGGAAGGCATTTCAGTTTCAACGGCACGGGATGTAATAAAAACAATCGCCCCCGACAACCCCAGACCGTTCATGCACACGATGGTGGGATTTGGAGAACAGTGGAATTCGGATAATTACTCGGTATCATACCACGGCTTCGCTCATTCCCACATGGACGCTTTATGCCACTACATAGACGACGGAAAATTGTATAACGGATTTTCAGCTAACGTTGTTACAGAGATGGGAGCGGGAAAACTGGATATCCGAAATGCCAAGCAAGGAATTTTTACCCGCGGAGTTTTAATTGACGCTGCAAAACTCAAAGGAGTCAAATACCTCGAACCTGGAACCGCACTGTATCCGGAAGATCTGGACGCATGGGAGAAAATGGTGGGCGTGAAGATTCGCAAGGGAGATGCCGTCTTGCTTCACACAGGCCGTTGGGCAAGGCGCGATGAGCTTGGCCCGTGGGAATCCGGCTCTGCCGGTCTATATGCCTCGTGCGCTCGGTGGCTCAAGGAAAGAGACATTGCTGTGATGGGAAGCGATGGAGGCAGCGATGTTTCCCCATCGGGCATTGAAGGCTACTCCTCGCCCATTCATTTGATGATGTTGAACGTGATGGGAGTGCCGATACTCGACAATCTCGAACTCGAGCGCTTGGCTCAAAAATGCGACGAACTGGGTCGCTATGAATTCCTTCTGACAGTAGCTCCTATACCGGTTGAAGGTGGCACAGGTTCGCCGTTGAATCCAATAGCCACTTTTTAATCCTCAATGCTCAAAATCCCCACCCCATGATTTATCGCAAACAACTTGTTACTGGACTACTTCTGCTGTCTGCCAGCCTGGCAAACCTTGATTCAAAAGTAGTTAACCTCCCATTCGCCAAACCGGAATCGGTTGGAATGTCCACTGAACGCCTGGAAAGGATTGATGAGAACTTAAATAAGCTAGTCGATTCAGGAGAGTTGCCCGGAGCGGTCTCACTCGTAGCGAGACACGGAAAAATCGTGCATTACGAGAACTATGGTCTTCGTGACCTGGAATCTGGAAACCCGATGGAAAAGGACACGCTTGTACGGATTTATTCAATGACCAAACCCGTAGTGAGCTCGGCTCTCATGATGCTTCACGAGGAAGGTAAGTTCCAACTCAACGAACCCGTTTCAAAATATATTCCACAGTTTAAGGACCAAAAAGTAATGGTAGACGGCGAGTTGGTTGAGCCTAAAAGGCAGATGACGATTCAACATCTTTTCAACCACACCTCCGGACTAACCTATGGCATCTTTGGAAATAGCGAAGTAGACAAACTATATAACCAACATGAAGTGCTAAGAAAAAAATCCTCAAAAGAATTTTTGGAAACCCTGGGGAGTATCCCTCTTAAAAACCATCCAGGAGATAAGTATGTTTATAGTGTTTCTGTCGATGTACAGGGTTGCCTGGTGGAAATCCTCTCCGGAATGCCACTCGATAAATTTCTACAAGAAAGAGTCTTTATTCCCTTAGGGATGAAAGATACTTTTTTTGAAGTACCCGATGAAAAGGAAGGTCGTTTCGCCGCTTGCTACTCTTTCAACAAGGACACGCGTTCGTTAGAGTTGAGCGATGCGCCTCAATCCAGCAAATTTGTCAACAAAGTCACATTCTTCTCAGGCGGAGGAGGCCTCGTATCGACCGCGGCAGATTACTGGCGTTTTTGCCAAATGATGCTCAATGGAGGAGAGCTTAATGGTGTTCGCCTACTCGGTCGGAAAACCGTGGAGCTGATGAGAACTGATCATTTTCCGGCTACACTGGAAACCTATGACTCCAATGCTGATCACGGTTTCGGACTAGGGTTTCGAATCGTAAAAGATGTCACCACTACGGGAGCGCCAGGATCTGTGGGCGAATACTACTGGGGCGGAATTGCCGGAACCCTTTTTTGGATAGACCCGATTGAAGACCTAACGGTAATAACAATGATCCAGGTAAGAAACTCGCCCTACAACCTTCGCCGAAAAATGCATTCGTTGGTCTACCAGGCGATTGTGGATTTAAAAAAACGTTAGGTAAGCTTGACTTCTCCGTCAGATATTTTCCTAAACCCAAAATAAGCCTTGTCTGTTGGAGAATAATTAAAGGTATTTTGTAATTCTTGGAAAACGATTTAATTCCAAAACTTCTTAGATGAAGCAGCTTTCAGAAATCGAAGAAATCCTAGTTTCGCTCTGGTTAGAATTCCTTCCTTCGAAGGAGGTGACTGCATCCAGCCACTTTTTCGAACTGGGAGGAGATTCTTTGGCTGCAATTAACATGTCTTTGGCCGTTGAACACAAAACAGGTTTCCTTATTCCTGCAGGAACCGTTTACAAAGCACCGGTACTTGCAGATTTTGCAAAACTCATTGCCACATTCGAGAAGGAAGAAAAGCGAGCTATCGTAACTCCGCTTCAAATCAAAGGAAATCAGACGCCTCTATTCGTTTTAGCCCCGGCCATAGGTGGAATATTTCATTACCGCGAATTCAGTAAGCATCTGAAACCAGATCAACCCTGCTATTGCCTCGAACCAAGGGTATCATCAAGCGGCCAACATAATTACAAGTCCGTTGAAGAGATTGCTGAATATAAAATAAAGGCCATCAAGGATATTCAGGCAGAAGGTCCGTACAGACTTTGCGGGTACTCTTTCGGAGGAACCTTTGCCTGGGAAGTTGCCAAACAGCTAAAGGCAACCGGAGACGAAATCGAACTACTTATAGTATATGACACCATTGCAAGAGGCAAAGAATATTACCAACCACGATTCACGGGAAGCCTGTTTAATAGATTAAAGCGACTGGTCATAAGATTCCGGTTTGGACGAAGTACCTATCGCCGGAATAACGCTCGATTAAATCTCACAAACGTAAGCTCGTTGATCGGAGTGAAGATGATTTATCTTTTGAAAAAACTGAATTCTCGTTCTTCCAGGACAGTTCGGGACGACCAGTTGGCTGCGATGGGAATCGAAGATGCAGCGCAAAATAACCTACGGAGGGTTTATGATTATGGAACTTTTGAAGGTGAGCTGATTTTATTGAGAGCAAAAAAACAACTTCTTCTAAGAAGAGAGCTTGATTACGAACTTGGCTGGACCAAGAGAGCCAGCCTTGGTCTTCGAATCATAGAAGTACCCGGAGATCATCTCACGCTTATGTATGGTGAAGATGCCAAAAACGTGGTTGAACACACAAATCAAATCATCGAGGAAATCTGCAATAAGAATACAAATAAAACAACCCATTCCTCATCATCAATAGAACTCCCGTTTCCTGAATCTCAAATTTGCTCGCCAGTAAATCGCTTCAAGGAAGTGGTCAAAACATTCAAAAACGAACAAGCCATCATGAGCAATGGCAGGTTTTATAGTTACAAAGAACTTGATGAATATTCTGATTTTATTGGCACCCATATAACTCAAACCCTGGATGGTGCGGGTCACGGAATCGCCGTGTACCTGAGTAACGGCTACTCCATGTGTGCAACTTTCCTGGCTGTGTTGAAATCCGGAAATTTTTATATTCCACTTGATCCCGACCATCCCACTGAAAGGACAAACGCCATAATTCTCGCGTCAGGTGCCGACCTTGCGATAACCGACGATCGTCTGCTGAAAAAAGCCGAACAGGTTTTTAAGAAATCAAAAGCTCAAACCATTTCGATTGACCAACTAACCGCTCAGATCGACAAAGTGCTTTTACCAACGCACATTGAACCATATTCGGCTGCCGTAATATTGTTTACCTCTGGAACTACCGGCAAACCGAAAGGAGTTCTCCACAATCATCGTAGTATTTCGTATATCGGTTGGCGGCGAGGAAAAGGAATAGATCTAAAAAGCAGCGATCGCTACCTGAGTGTTTACTCGGGAGCCTTTATGGGGTTTTTAAATGGGTTTTATGCTTCGATGCAGTTTGGAAGTTGCTTCTGCTTTTATCAATTAAAACAGCGTGGCATTGATGCTCTTGCATCATGGCTCATTGCCAACAAAATAACTATCTTTCACTCAGTAACCTCGGTGTATCGAAGTTTCATAAATTCTCTGGATGAAGAAACAGTAATTACTTCCATTCGCTCCGTAACTCCAGGAGGAGAACCTTCCCGTCACAGTGACATAGAACAATTCAAAAAACACTTCAAAAAAGGGACCATTTACTACTCTAACCTTGGGTCGTCTGAAACAGGATCTATCTCATTTGATCCCATTGTTCACGAGACGGTGGTACCACAGCAAATTCCCGTAGGCATCCCATTCAAAGAGCTTAACTTAACGATTCAAGATCCTGAGGGTAATCCTTGCCCATACAATGTAGAGGGAGAAATTTGCCTGAACACTTCCAACATTTTTTCAGGCTATTGGGGCGATAAAGATAAAACCGAAGAAGTCTTGAAACGTTTAACAGACAATACGCAATTTTTCAGAAGCGGCGACTACGGCTACTTAATGGAAGATGGCCGCTTGGTAAATCTGGGGAGAAAAGACAATCAGGTAAAAGTAAATGGTTACCGAATGGAAATTCCCGATGTGGAAAGTTCGTTTATGAAGCTGGACCAAATTTCTGAAATTGCGGTGATTGTCCGCGAGGATGAAACGGTTAATAATGCCTTGAGGCTCTATGCATTTTATAAACTACAAGAAGGACATGATCTGACCAGTAAAGAGGAGATTCGGGAAGGATTACTCAAGCACCTCCCTACCGCAATGATTCCAAATTACCTCTACGAAGTAGCGGCTTTGCCAACAAACCCTACCGGTAAAGTAGACCGGAAACTTCTTACTCAAATTCCAATAAACCGCATCCACACTTTGTTAAAATAAAAAGTATTTCAGAGAAAATTCATATGTTGGAGAATCCCTCGAATCCCAGGATGTTTTGAGAAAAATACTACGAGAAATGCTCCCAAATACAGGGCAAGATAAATGGGCTTGGACGACCGCTTAAGCTGGCTAATTCCCATCGCAGTCAGAATCCAACCAAAGCCACTTACTTGGGCCATGGGGTATGTCGTATAAAGAAAAACAAGCATGGATCCATGTCGCCAAAAATCACTAAACCAACGCGTCGGGGCCAAAAAAACAATGGCTACCGCTGTCTCCGATAACAATATCCACCAGGTTAATACCTTGGCCACAAATGGAACCCAGGGGGAGGTTGTAAGGGTTAGCTGGCTTGTTGGATCAGCTCCGAAAATATACATACTCAAAAGATCACGATTCTCTGACAATGTTTCCCCGGAAAGTCCTAAGACAAGGCTTACAGGTGATAGTCGTATGTCGGCCAATAAAGCGTATTCGAAAAAGTAGCCATTCAAGTATTCAATCGACAGCAATTTCCAAAGCACTGCAAAAAAGAAGACCAACCCAAGTAACCATCGTGCTGATTTGGCCAATACATCTTCTGGGAATTGACTAAAAAGACTCAGAATAATCGCCAGACACCAATAAGCAAAAAGGTATAGATGATTGTCCATATGCGACCAATAAGGCCATTGGGATCCAACATACCAACCGGTCAACAATATCCAATAAACAGGTGATCGGGACAAGGGTCTTACGATGATTGCCAATCCGCTAAGGATTAGCAACTGTGGTTCACTGGAACGTTCGATCAAAAAGAATACCAATGTGATACAGATCGCCGCATCAAAAGGACCACCCTGAACATAGGGTCTCACCCAATCGTTGAGTCTATCTAAAAACTTACAAAGGTAACTCGCGTTTAAATTCATAGAAAATGGTCTATTGATTTCCCTCTATCTACCAGCCTGGTCGTTTTCAGAAGAGGCCAACTTTCTGGAACTGAATTGACCTGATCCTTCATAGACCAATCGAAAGGCTTCAAGCCGCGATTTTCCGACAACTCCGGAATGGGCTTCAAATTCTTTTACCAGGTTAGATTGAACAAGAAATTCATCGTAAAAGTTCATCGACCTGTTACTTGGTTCTGGGCTGCTCCCATAGGCATTTACAAGCGCTTGCTCCTGCCGCGATGATGTGCTTTTTAGAGCTTTCGAAATATCTAAATCCTTCGTGTTTAAAAGGACCCATTTCTTGTTATCTTGCCATGCCGCCTCTTCATTCAGTAGGCCGATATTCGGAATACAGATAATATGGATTCTACTGGCTTTCCATTTTGTCAATAAAGCGGGATATTCACCCTGTTCAGTCGGCACCGTCAGTCGAAGAAATCGATTACTATAATGGTCAACTGATGAAAACATTCCAAACGCCCCCCCTTTCCATGGGTTCATTTTGAAATGATGTACTGCGATAGGGTGAATTAAAGCAACTATGACTAAAACCGTTGGTGAAATAATCCACATGCGGGATCTCAATTTCTGCAAAAGCATTTCACCTCTTGATATTTCCGCTACCTGGTTTGAATCCTCAGTGACTGGCTTATTAAACTTCTCCATCGAAATTGCTGTTATCTGACATAATTGTTTATCTGCGCGCAAGTGCGGAAAACCGATAAATCTCACAGTAACAATCGTACTTGAGTCTGGGCAGTAATCCTCTAGAAATGCACGTTCCTGAAATCGTAATCTTCTACCCTTTTTCCCAATGGGAAATAATCATTCTCCTAAAAATACAACGGCTTTCGACTGGCTATCTTCAAAGTTGAATCCGAAACACCCAAAGATCTCACTAGTGACGATGTTGTCAGTGCTGGTTTTTTGGTTAATTTTGGAACTGGGCAGCGTGGCGATAGCCGCAACTGAAGAAGGCCCGATAACATTTGAAAATGATATCCAACCGTTGCTGGAGGAATATTGTTTTCGCTGTCATGGAGAAGAAAAACAAAAGGGAGATGTCCAACTTTCGAGTTTCCATAATAAGCTAATGCTCCTCAAAGAGCACAAGCTCTGGCAGGAGGTAATCCATTTGGTGAAAACGGAAGAAATGCCGGATGAGGAGCCTCTACCGACTACGGAGGAGCGCTCCCTTCTGGTTAATTGGCTGGAACAGACTTTGAATGAAATTGACTGGTCCAAAGTTAAAAACCCAGGCCACATAACCATGCCCCGTTTGACGAAAACGGAATACAACAACACTATGCGCGACCTATTGGGCATTGACATTAAGCCCGGAAACTTTTTCTCCGAGGACGGCGAAGGGCAAAGCGGTTTTACGAATGATCGCGACAACTTATTTATAACCCCTGTTTTGATGGAGAAATATTTTGATGCTGCAGAACGTTCCATCGACGCACTTCTGTCCTTCAAGAAAGAGCCGATTGAGTACCATTATGAATCGGAAGACATGTTCATGACGGAGACCCGGGAAACCCCAAAGCAGTTTGGAAACGACTTCTTAGGTTACGTCATTAACCGCGGTCAAATGACTCTCTATGAGTCGATCGACTTTCCGCATGATGGGTTTTACGAATTTACGGTTCGAGCACTGAGTACAGAGGGTCCGACGGGCACGCGTCTACGTATAAACGATGAAACCAAGGGAGATATCAAAATTTACAGCGAGGATCCTGGAATCTACGAAATCACTACCTTTGTTGCAAAAGGCAGTCATCAGGTCGCCTGGAATATCCAAATACCTGCTGTCCTTTATAAACCAAGACCTCAACCCAAGCAGCCAACTTACAAGGATCTTCCGGTCGACGCAGGTAAGCTGGTTCAACAAGGCGTAGTTGAAAATGCGCCTAAGTACCCTTCAAGCCCGGGTGATTCAGAAGCACTTATCTCATCCATCGCACGTTTCAATGAAGCGATAAGTCTAATGCAGGAGCAATACGAACAACTGCGCTTACTTGGAACCAAAGGAGATCCTGAAGAAATTCTCAAATATAAGGACTACGTCATTCAACGTAGTGAGGTTGTCAAAGATGCTACCGCAGAACTCGCAAGAAAGCTGAACCTGTCTCAAGAGGAATTTGAAGATCGATTCCGTTCCATGAATGCTGAAAAGCTTCATGCTAACGAACAGATTCTTGCTGCCATAGCCGACGTCAAACCGGATAAACAAGCAGTGATACACAAGGCTCAAAGTGTGGCGATTGACTGGGTAAAAATTCGCGGTCCCATCCGCCCCAAGACTGCACCTCCGGAGTCACTGGTTTTTATAGCCACGCCGGGAGAAAAGATGTCCGCTGTCAAAGCAGCCAATACAATCCTGCAACAGTTTACTCAGCGTGCCTTCCGGCGAAAGGTCTCAAAAAAGGAAGTCGCACGCTACACTTCACTCTACGAAAAAGCATCCAATGAAGGCCAATCGTTTGACGAGTCGGTGAAGTTGGCTCTGACAGCTGTTCTTGTATCGCCCCACTTTCTTTATCGTCCCGAGTTGGCACCATCAGAAACAATCAAGGAATATCGCATCGATGACTACCAATTGGCCTCAAGACTTTCCTATTTCCTTTGGATGTCTATGCCCGATGAAGAGCTCTTTCTTTTGGCCAAATCAAATCGCTTGCATAATCCAAAGACGCTTCAGCAGCAAATTGACAGAATGATGCAGGACCCAAGAGCAACTGCGACTATGGGAACATTCCTTGGCCAATGGCTGGGTTTCGAATCACTCGGTGTATCCATAATTCCAGACCCGGGAACCTTTAAAAATTTCGATATCCCTCTTCAAGAGTCAATGAAGGCAGAAACCTTGCTGGTATTTGATACTCTAATAAAAGAAGGAGAAAGTCTGTTGGAGTTGTTGGATTCTGACGAAACCTATCTCAACGATGTGTTGGCAATGCACTACGGAATAAAAGGCGTGGAAGGCAGCCAAATGCGGCCTGTGAAACTCACGGACCGCAATCGCGGAGGCCTGCTTGGCATGGGCAGCATTCTAACTGCCACTTCCAATCCGGTGCGGACCAATCCCGTAAGTCGCGGCAAATGGGTGCTGGAAACCTTGCTCGGGAATCGTATTCCTGAGCCTCCTGCCGACGCTGGCATTCTTCCAGAAAATGCCGGGCAGGTTAAAGGACAAACCTTGCGGGAGGAATTTGAAATGCATCGCCGCGATCCCAGCTGTGTGGATTGCCACGAGAAAATTGATCCCATTGGCTTCGGTCTAGAGAATTTCGACGCTATTGGACGCTACCGAACAAAGGAAAACGGCCAACCAATTGATAGCAGCGGCATCATGCCGGACGGAGTCAGTTTTAACGGTCCCATTGAGCTCAAAGACTACCTTCTTGCAAATAAGCAGGACGAGTTTATCCGCAATATAACTGAGAGAATGTTAGCGTTTGCGCTAGGCAGAGAGTTGAAACACTACGACGAAGCGGCTATCATAAAAATCATTGATGCTTTGGAGAATAACCACTACAATGCGAAGTCATTAATATCAGAAGTGATATTGAGTTATCCCTTTCAGTTTCAACACCCCAATCCCGATCATGAATAACAACTGGCACATCTCACGAAGAACATTTCTTAAAGGCGTAGGCGCCAGTCTCGCCTTACCTTATCTGGACATTATGGGAAGTTCGGCCAAGGCTTCGGCTGCAGTTCCCCCAACCCGATTGGCTTGTATTTTTCAACCAAATGGAGTTTTTCCGGAAGCATGGGATGTCACTGGTATAGGTAGGCAATTTGAATTGTCTCCAATTCTTAAACCCCTCCAGGGACTTAAACGAGAGCTAACCATTTTATCCAACCTCGACAATATAGGTAAGGGTCATGTCCAATTGACTGGAGCCTTTCTAACTGGCACCAAGATCGAGGGTGACAAGAATGCGGTTTCCCTCGACCAAATGGTCGCCCAAGCCATAGGAAGGGATACGCTTTTCCCGTCTATTACTTTAGGAACAGAACCTCCACGCCAGGGAAACGCCGGTCGGAATCCCATTTCATTTGCCAACACCGTTTCATGGAGCTCGGAGACAACACGTGTTTCCCCCGAGATTAATCCCCGTGTAGCGTTCGACCGCCTGTTCAGAAGCAACAACGGACCTGAGGCTAAACTCAAGGCAGCCCGAAGGAAGAGCGTTGTCGATCTGGTTCTGGACGATGCCAAAAGCTTACAGCGCAAGGCGAGTTACCATGATCAACACAAAATCGGTGAATACCTTGATAGCGTTCGCTCTGTGGAAGTCCGAATTGAAAATACCTTGAATCCTCAGGAGCGTTCCTGGCAGCCACTCACCCAACCGGAGATGATTCGTCCCGAGGCAGGCATTCCTCAAGACCGCAGCACGCATTTAAAACTGATGATGGATCTCATGGTGCTCTCCTTTTGGACAGACACGACGCGCGTAGGGGCTTTAATGACCGCGCACGGTTTCAGTCGTCAAAATTTCAGTTTCCTGGATGGCGTAACATCCGATCACCACGGCATGTCTCATCACAAATTTCAGGAACAAGCAGTAAGTGAATACACACGGGTAAGCCGCTGGTATATTGAACAGCTTGCCTATATGCTGGAACGAATGAGTAATATCGACGAAGGCAATGGAAGTTTGCTGGACAACTCAACCGTACTTTATGGCTCCAGCATGAAAGATGGCAACGGTCACAAAAAAGAGAACGTACCTATCATTTTGGCCGGTCGAGCAGGTGGTTCATTGAAACCGGGAGGTCACGTGGTCTGCGTTGAACATACTCCACTGGCAAACCTGCACCTGACACTTCTCCAAAAGTACGGCGTTGAAAACGACAACTTCAATAACGCCAGCACAGGTACAATCGCACAGTTGAGTTAGATCCGAGGTAAATACATCAAGCCAAGATCGGCTTGACGACATTACCATGGACATCGGTCAGGCGATAATGGCGGCCCTGGAATTTGTAGGTCAGCTTTTTGTGATCAACTCCCAGCTGATGTAAAATCGTGGCATGAAGGTCGTGCACACTGACTGGATCGGAAGTGATGTTGTAACTAAAATCATCGGTCTCACCGTAACTGATACCTGGCTTCACTCCCCCTCCGGCCAAAAACATACTGAAACAACGTGGGTGGTGATCACGACCATATTCCTTGGGTGAAAGCTCACCCTGGCAATAAACGGTACGCCCAAATTCTCCGCCCCAAACGATCAGCGTATCGTCCAACATGCCCCTTTGTTTTAAATCCGAAATAAGTCCGGCCGTTGCCTGATCGGTGTCTTGGCACTGCCTTGATTCAACCCTGGGTAGATTTCCGTGAGCATCCCATGCCCGGTGAAATAATTGAACAAATCGCACTCCACGTTCCGCCAAGCGGCGTGCTAACAGACAATTATTTGCATAAGTTCCAGGTTTTTTGGCATCCTCGCCATAGAGTTTGAACGTGCTGTCAGGCTCACTTGTAACATCAGTTAATTCCGGAACAGACGTCTGCATACGGAAGGCCATTTCGTATTGAGAAATACGGGTCTCAATCTCGGGATCCCCATAATCATCGAACTTCATCTGGTTCATGGCAGCGATATGATCGAGCGTTTTTCGCCTAATCTCACTGCTCATACCGTCAGGATTATTTAAATACAAAACCGGATCTTTTCCTCCCGCAAATTTTACTCCTTGATGTTTGGATGGCAGGAAGCCTGCACCCCACAAACGATCGTAAAGCGGTTGCCCCCCACCCGCGGTTCCATTGGACGTCATCGCAACAAAGGCTGGAAGATTTTCGTTTGCACTACCCAAACCGTAAGATAACCAAGCACCGATACTGGGTCGACCTGCGATTTGAAAACCTGTTTGGAAAAAAGTAATAGCCGGATCGTGGTTGATCGCCTCGGTATGCATGGATTTAATAATACATAGATCATCCACCACTTTCGAGAGGTGAGGCATCAGTTCCGTATTCATCCAAGTTCCATTCTTTCCGACACGCTCAAAATCATAGACGGACCTCGCGACAGGAAACGAAGATTGCCCCGCAGTCATACCTGTTAGTCTTTGCCCATTAAAAACCGAAGCAGGAACTTCCTGTCCATGAAGCTTATTCAAGTTGGGTTTGTAATCAAACAACTCGAGCTGTGAAGGTCCTCCTGATTGAAAGAGATAAATGACGCGTTTGGCCTTGGGAGCAAAATGTGGAATCCCGGGAAGACCATTGCCATCCGCAGGTGCTGCCAGTAACTTATCGTTCAACAAAGAGGCCAGAGCCATACCACCCAACCCCTTGGCCGCTGTTCCAAGGAAAAAGCGACGGGTCATCGTTAAGGGATTACAGGAAAGCTGTGAATAGCTATGACACTCCTCCCCGCAGGAGATTCGAGTTTCATTGGTATGGTTTAGGTTATCCATGATTTACTCCTTCGTTACGACTTCATCCAAATTCAGCAACATGTTAGCAAAAGTTGTCGCTGCGGCAAGCTCAGTAGAATTTAAATTTTCAGCATGTTTGGACTCTCCCACAGAAATCAATTTCTTGGCAGCCTCAGGATCATCTGCATAGAGCACACGATAATCGCGATAGGCAGATTCCAATAGAGATTGCTCCTGTTCCTGGGGATAGCGGCCAGCCACGCTCCTAAAGGCAAACTCAACTCTATCTCGAATGGATCTTCCCCCTTCCAGTAAAATGCGTTGTCCAAAATTGCGCGCCGATTCGACATACGCTTTTTCATTCAATAGGGTTAAAGCTTGTAGCGGTGTATTGGTTCGATCGAGAGACACCATACAGGATTCACGATCAGCCGCATTCATCACCGCCATAGATGGAGGAGGAAGGGTTCGTTTCCAGATGGTGTATAAGCTACGCCGGAAGAGATCCTCCCCCTTCGATTGCTCGTACGTCATATTACTCAATTCTTCCCAAAACTTATCTGGTTGGTAGGGGCTTACAGATGGTCCTCCGAGTTTTTCCACAAGTAAGCCACTTACAGCCAAGGCCTGGTCTCGAGATGCATGAGCAGACAAACGCTGGCGAGTCCCACGGGCAAGTAAAACGTTCTCCGGATCCTTTTCCAACAGTTGACGATTAACCCGTGAAGACTGTCTGTAGGTAGCGCTTGTCACGATTAACTTTTGCATCGCTTTCACATCCCAGTTCAGACGAACAAATTCATCGGCTAACCAATCCAACAACTCGGGATGGCTGGGTCGGTCCCCTTGAATTCCAAAGTCTTCGGCGGATTTTACCAGACCGCGGCCGAAATACTTAAGCCAGTATCGATTCACAGTGACTCTACCAGTCAATGGATGCTCTCCGTTCACCAACCACTGCGCCAAACCCAAACGGTTTTCCTCGAAGATTTCGTCGGAAGTTACAAGAACCGTCGGCAGCTTACGTTCCACTTTCTCTCCAAGATCATGATAAACACCCCGTCTTCGCACATGCGTTTCCATGGGAGATTCGAGCTCCTCCATGACCATGGTTGTTGGTAAGCTGTCATAAAACTTCAATCGATCCAAACGCGCATCGAACAGAGAATCCACCAAAGCCTGGTGAACTTCGGTTGCATCGTTATCAAGGTAGTAGCTCTGAAGCTTTGCCGTCGCTTCATTCGAACGATGTTTCGGTTTGATGCCTGCTAGCTCCTTTACCGATTGCGGAACAGCCAAGATCGCCACCTCATCTTCCCATAGTGTTCGGTCGTAAATACGGATTTCGTCCACGAGGCCCATGTAGTTATTCCCAACAACACCACCTCCCACACGGAATTTCGCATTCTTCGCAAACACTTGTTTGTTACTGTTTGTGTTGTGTAATTCCCGAGTCGAAACTGAAACTCCATCCAGGAATATTTTCATACCTTTACCGGCACGGTAAGAGCCATCATTGGTGACTGTGACATGCCTCCATTCCCCCGGAATAAGTTCCTCAAGCGTCTCAACCGCCCCCACCCCGGCGACCCACCTGGTCATACAATAAAACTGTAAATGCCCGTCCTTTAATTCAACTGTAATCCCAGGCCTCGTAGTGTTCGTTTCCTGACGGGAAATAATAACCGAATCACTCACCGAATCGGGCTTTATCCAAAACGAAATACTCCAACGATTCTCAGTCACAAACATGGGATCACTTTCCACGACAAAAAGACTACCGCCATCAAAACTTGCCGCCGTACCGAAAACTCCACTACTCAACCAAGGCTGTCCATCAAGCACACTCACACCTGGGTCGTTGCCATTAAAGGAATAATAGCGGATTAATCCTTTATTCAAAAATTTTCTCTCAGATGCCTGCTCGACACCAGAAGATTCCCACGCGCTTTGGGCCAACTCAATTTCCGGAAAACTGGATTCTAGTGCGGTTCTCGCGTCGACAATACGCTTATCCTTTTTAGATAACGCTTTGGACTGCTCTTTCGTTGGTGCTGTAATCCACGGCTCGGAGTTGCTAAACTTAACCGCCCTTCCCGATTCAGTTATACTATTAAAATAAGAAATGAGTTGATAATACTCTTTGGTGGAAAATGGATCGTATTTGTGATCATGACAACGGGCACAGCCCAGGGTTAGGCCCATCCATACGGTTGAAGTGGTGTCCACGCGATCTACCGCGTTTTCCAAACGAAATTCCTCCAGAACCAGACCGGATTCGGAATTATACCGATGATTGCGATTAAACCCGGTGGCAATCAACTGATCCTCTGTGGGATCGGGCAACAAGTCGCCAGCCAATTGTTCGATGGTAAACTGATTGAAAGGCATGTTTTGATTGTAGGCATCGATCACCCAATCGCGCCACCGCCACATTTCCCGAGGACCATCATTTTGATAACCATCCGTATCAGCATAACGGGCCGCATCCAGCCAAGGCAGAGCCATCGCCTCTCCATACCGCGGAGAATCCAGTAAACGATCTACCAAACGCTCGTAGGCGTCATGCTTGGTATCTGTCAAAAAAGCATCCACCTCACCAGGCGTTGGCGGAAGACCTGTAATGTCCAACGTAAGACGACGAATTAAGGTAGTCTTATCGGTTTCAGGTGAGGGTGACAAACCGCCTTCCTCCAACTTGGCCAATATGAAATAGTCTATTTCGTTTTGCGGCCATTTTGAATAGTTTACCTTGGGAAGATCTGGACGTTTAACCGCTTCGAAAGACCAATGCTTTTTCCACTCAGCTCCTTCCTCAATCCATTGCTCGATCAGTTGCTTTTCCCTTTCGGTTAATGATAATCCGGAATCAGGAGGTGGCATAAGATCGTCTTCATCCTCTGCATTGATATGCCAAATCATTTCACTCTCGTCGGGTTTCCCCGGAACAATCGGATAAAAACCTCCTCCGAGATCCCCAAATGCGCCTTCCTTTATATCCAAACGCAGGTCTGCTTCCCGAGTATTTTCATCAGGACCATGACATTTAAAACAATTGTCGGATAAAACGGGCAAAATGTCCTGATTAAAATCGACTTCAGCAAATACAACTGGCGAAACAACAGAGGATATCAGGGTATATAGAAGAAATGTTCGAAAATTATTCAAAAGGTAACTCATTCGATTAGGGCGCTCTCAAAGAATACCCAGGTGAAATTTGGTGAAAAGTAGGAATAAATCCATATTCATCTATAACTCAAACTTAATCAAGCGCCCCTACACTAAAGAGGAATTGTTTTAATTACTCCTCTTCTGCATCCATCTGCCTGACATATCGTAATACCGCCCATGACCAAACGACGGTCGCAATCAACCAGCTGATCGCAGCGTACACGTGATGCGAAACTCGGATGGCTGGGATCAAATCAGCAACGATTCGAGTCGTCATGGCTAATAGAACTATTCCAAGAATGATTCGGAGCGAGGTTCGTTTACCTAGAGTCAAGTGCAAGTTTCCACTGTGACCCCAGGTTACCCGTGTAGCTATGGCCAGAATGAGCATACCGTAGCCGCTTATAAAAATTACATGTTTCATCGCTACTTGGAATACATCTGTTACACCCGAGACAAATATCCCCAGAAGAAGGAAGGCAACAGCCATTCTTAGCATAAGAGATAACGAGCCTGTGCTAGATCCCCGCTGAAACACAGAAACCTGAGAATGTAGATATAACGTCACAATCAAGGAGCGAATCATAGGCGCAAGTGTAGAAACCCCTGCTGCTTGGGTGATATAGGTACCAAATAAAAGCAGCCCAATAATGAAACCGAAACAAGCTCGTGCGTTCCAACTCAACGCGGACTCTTTAACTGCCTCGTCGGAAAAGAAGCGCGGAAAGAGAAACCCACCAATTCCAACAATGGGTCCAAGAATAAACGCTTCATTCAGAAACAGAGCTCCGAGCTTAAATTGGAATTCAGACAGCACATAAAACCGTCCCAGAAGAAGAATTAAAGTACCTGCCACACCAGCCAAAAGACCAAGTCCGGCAAGAGTAAAACCAGGTGGCGGGAGATCTTTTCTGAAAAACACAAACCTCACCACCAAAGCAGTCATCATCGTAAACCAACAAAGCAGAAAGAAAATATCTCCCAATGCAATCTGGTCGAAGGCATGCGCAAAGACACATCCCAGATACGCAAGTAGAAGCACACCAAGTTCTGCGGAGGTCAGTGACGGGCTCTCGATCATTTTAGGAAACGCCGTTCCTAAAAACCCCAACGCAAATCCACCCACAAATCCTTGTATCATCATTCGCGCATGGGCTTCACCCGGGTAATAGTCCAACCATCCCCCGTAAACCAAAGGCCAAAGTGCCACCGCAACGATGCTAGCAAGAATTCCCGCCGGAAAAAATATTCGAAACGGCTCCTCTCGAAGAAGCCTAAACATGCGTCCGGACCTTGGAGAGCAAATCACAGGGACTGGAAGTCAGAGCCCGTGGATGGGATACTTTACTAAAATAATCGGTAGTAGACCTCATAGTTTCAAAAAATCTAGATGTGATGAAGAACAAGGCGCAGTTTGCAAGCAAGCGCGGGAGCG
>JAQBYJ010000041.1 GCA_027622555.1 Verrucomicrobiota bacterium | reverse complement strand
ATGACTCAAACATGGCGCAATCTCAGAAGCCTGTCTATACGAAACTTTATGTGTTACATGGTACTAGTCTCAAATCGTTTATTATGGGAGCCGAGATCAGACCGTCCTCCATAAACGTTATTCCCATATTCCGATAGGGATGCTCGCCACTGATAATTGTCTCGCCTTGGATTACCACTCCTCCTGCCACGTCAAAAAAAGTTTCGGGTACGTTCGGACTTCCCTTTCCTGCTGAAATATCAAACTGGTTTTGATCTCCTGACAGGATAACCTCCGCATCGTTTAGAATGAAATCGCCAAATCCACTCGCCACAAAACCGCCGTTCTCAGCAATTTTATGCGGACCCGAGTTAAAAACGGCGGTCGAAAAAGGAGCGATACTCACGTTGCCTAGCCAGATGCTGGATTTCGAAAATTTAAGTGTCCCTTGTTGGATTTGAACATTTCCACCTGAAGTATTTTTGAAAGGCGTACCGATTGCTGCTTCAGTATTTGAGATTTTCAGTAAAGTTCCTGAATTTAGAAAGTTTGGTTCGGACCGCTCTCCAGAAACCGTTTGTGCGTTTATCGTGTACTTTCCTCCATCTGTAATTACTATCTCGCCGGCTGCATCCAATAAATTTAGCTCACCTCCACCTTGCGTCAGGTTTCCGGCAATCGTCATTCGAAGCCCTAAAGCGCGTGCTCCGGCATTCCAGAGGAGATGGTTTGTTTCCCCGGCTGGTATATTAACCTCGCCCGTACCTAGCAACCTTCCACTCAACCATGTTGATTGGCCGGAGAGGACCAATTGCCCATTCGTTTCGAGGTCGGCGTTAATAGTTGTATCTTCAATAGCGGAATCGTTTCTAAGGGTAAGGGAATTGTTCAGCTGAAAAGATCCTGTCAGAAATACAGCCTCGAGTTCAATTGGATCCTTTGAAAGGGCCAGGTCGGTTTCTTCAACCCTGACAATGACATCCTCATTGCCGGGAATACCGGGTGTGTAACCAGGAATATCCTTCCCGGTCCCCGTATCTTTCCAGATTCGCATATGCCAATCGCCGCCGCAGGGGCCTTCGTTGAGTTGGATGGGATCGGAGGCCATGAATGGGTCGGGGTAGAGTTGCTCCCCGGCTTCCGGTGCACCGGCCGGGACTTCCGGGCAGAGTTCCGAAACGGTATAGACCGGGGCGGTATTGCCCGGGACGCTTTCCCCGTAGATTTCTATGCGAAAGATGGCCCAATTCTCCGTGTCGTCCAATTCCGCGGATACCACCACCTGATCGTTGGCGAATCCTACACCCGCTAATATTTGCCCATAATAATTCCAATTAATTTGTGCAATTATCCTGCCTTCCGGTTCGTCCGCTTCGGTAAGCAAAGGAATTACCTGATCCGTTCCGGCTTCATACAGGAAAATACCATCACCTGCTTCCAGGTCTCTGCCTGCGAATACCAGGTCACCTTTGCTGGTTTCGCCGATGGGAGCGAAGTTAAAGGATAATCCATGATCCTGGACCGACAGTACTTTCTTAACTATTACACCATTTTCGGTGGGTTCCTGGGATGCGTCAAAATACCAGATTTCTCCTCCGCCGGTCAGATAGATATCCCCGTCATCCGTGATGAGATTATAGCCGGATGACAGGTCGGGATCTGTGCCGTCTGGAGCCTTCAGGTCGTGTTCACCGTTTAGGGAAGCCCAATAGTTGGAGAAATTCTTGAATAACAGGAAATTGTCACCCGTCGCTGGAACGAGGTATTCGAATTCGCTATATTCCAGTTCAAATAGTTGGACACCATTCTTCAGGACGAGATCCACATTACCGGTTGCTTCACTATGGGCAGAAAGAGCGATGTAGACGTCTCCTGTCGCGCTGACGGCGAATTGGTCTTGGTAGGGGCCAAAGCTGCCGGTGGTGAAGTCACCAAAATTGGATTGTTCAATAAATTGCAGCGTATTGCCCAACCACACACGGTCGTAACTGTCCGCTTCATCCCAGGCGACATAGAGTGGTTGTCCGTCGTCGCTTAAGCTCAAAAATTCCCGTACCTGCGCCCCCCGTTGCTCCGCTTCTCCCGTTGTGACATCCAGAACCTGGATGTTATCACTCGGATCGATGTAACCCAGGTATCGATCGCCCGTGTAGATCAGGTCGGTGATATCATAGATGGAATCGTTCCACAGCGGTCCGATATGAAGGACGCTTGGCGTTTCTTCCGGTTTACTGGAAAAGATAAGGGAAGGATCGTCAAACTGCGAGATCGCACCGTGAAACAGGATAGATCCTTCAGGCGTCATGTAGATGTAATCCTCTTCACCGATATAGATCGTGTTGCCATCTTTATCCAGAGTTACTCCACTTTCTATCTCAAGCGTAACCACGGGATTTAACGGATAAAGATCTATGTGGAACACAATATCGGAATTTGAATCTTCCAGGCGACCGGCAACCGCCACCTGATTGTTCGCCATTCCCACTCCCATGAGATGTTCGCGTTCATAGGATACGTTTATGGATGAAACCGTACGTCCCTCTACCTGGTCACCGGGTCGAATTAGGGATCTCACTTCCTTCTTTTCTGCGTCGAATAAAAAGAGTCCGTTACCGGCTTCCGGTCCGTGGGCTTTAAAGACCAGGTCGCCTCGACTGCTCTCGCCTACCGGAAAGTCGACCGAGGGAAATCCCTCAGTCCCTGAAGTAACAACGGTTTCAACCACAGCCTTATTGTCAGTAATGGGCGCTGAGGCATCATAAAAAAGGATTTCACCACCGCCATTAAAATAGATATCCCCATCTCCGGTCAGTACGGTATATCCAAGACGAATGTCAGGAACGCTGTCATCGCTCTTTAAGAAAGTGTGTTCGCCGTTCAGCAAAGCGCGTCCGGGATCATTTAAGTGAAGAATAAAATCGGAGCCGCTTCCCGGCCTTATGCTAGCAAAATCGGAGCGGACATACGTCTGAAGCAGATCGCCATTTTTTGTCAGCAGAACACGTTGCCCGGATTCCTCCGATGCACCTTCTATGCCAATAAAAACATTCCCATCACCGTCGACCATTACATCATCCCACTCAAAGCCAAAGGTTGCGTAGGATTCAAAGGTTTCAGACTCCGTGTAAATAAGGTCGTTACCCAACCTTACGTGTTGAATGTTCGCATTCTCATCCCAGGCGACGTAAAGGGCACGCCCATCATCGGAGACATCCAGGATGCCGTATACCAGGCTGCCCTGTTGAATCACTTCTCCGCTGGAAACATTGACGGCCTGCAGGTTCTCCAGTTCATCCTCCAAGGCCACCGTATGTTTGCCGTTGTAGACCAATTGATCATAGTTGTTACCATCAACTCCCTGATAAAGGATCTCCGGACTTTGTCCAGGAAGCGTCAATACAAGCATATCATCGTCTCCCAATGGATCTGTCCGCCCATTGAATAGAATTCTGCCGTTGGGCGTCAGGTGAATGAAGTCATCATTGGCAAAGTAAAATGTATTAGCACCTTCGTCCTGTGTCACACCACTTTCGACTGCGATCGACACAACAGCCCCGGTAAGTGGACCGGTCAGCGACAACAGGGCTGCCAGCAAGCATGCGCGAAAGAAAGACATTATTTGAATCTATCCGATTCTCGAATACTTTCCAAGCGGGTTTTTCCCTGTTTTTCGCCTGGTCTGTAGCCTTAGAAGGTTCGCCTGTTAAATGTCCTTTTCTTTGTCTGTTTGACACCCAAGTTGGGGTATAATCTTCTCCATCAATTCGGATAAGGAAATTGGGTTCTAGAATTCTTCGCAATAGCGTGTACGCGCAAAGCAATCAAAGGTATCCGTTTGTCGATTCCCGGATTTGTCGTCCAGGGTTAGAGTGCCGGAGAATTTGGTGCCGGCAAAAGCTGAAAATTGCATCGCTCGACTGGGTGAGTAGCGTGCATCTGCGATGAAGCAAAAGTTTTTATCTTCACCTACACCTCCAGGTGCGATGCCGTCGTCATCGATACGAAACCGCAGTGATTCAAAGCGAGCTCCGAAGAAACCGCAGCTTTTAATCGGGATCATAATTCAGAAATACGCCTGGTCCCAAGGTTGCGCCCCGGCCGCCTCCTGTTTCAATGGTCCTACAATCAGAGCAGACTCCGGCGGAACCGGTTATTCCTCAGCTTAGAGCTCGCCAGATGGCAAGCGCACTTGTTCCGGGCTGGCGAGATAGGCAATGAGGTCGCTGACCTGTTCGATGGTCAGTGCGTTAAAAAGACCGGCGGGCATGAGCGATTGGTTTAGCTGTGTGCGGTCCATTACCTGGCTTGGAGAAAATTCCATGGTTGTTCCTCCGGGCATCGCGACTGCGATGGCCTCGGGCGATTCCTTTTGGATCATTCCGCTGATGACGCGACCGTCTTTGAGGTTGAAAATGTTGACCAGGTAATCCTTGGAAACGATGGCGTTGGGTGCCAACACATTTTCCAAAACGTAGTCGAGGTCGGCTCTGTTGGATCCAGTGAGGTTGGGTCCGATATCCACACCATCTCCGAACATGCTGTGACAAGTGCCGCAGGTGTTGCGGAAGACGGCGCGGCCTCGTGAGGCATCTCCATCGGAGCGTATGCCTGCTGTCAATTTTACGTCCTTCCATTCTTTTATCGCGGCTTCCAGGTCTTCGACATCCTTGACGCTGGTCCGTGTCCAGTTAGCTGCGATTAATGATTGAATGTCCTCGTTATCGTACCGTCCGATTTGATCGAGAAGTACCGGGGAAATGAGCGAGGTGTCTAGCTCCCCCGTGTCCACCGCTTTCAAAAGAGCCACTGTCATATCGGGTGTCGAAGTAAGGGTATTGACAACCTGGTTACGCATGAATGGAGGCAGATTGTTTATCGTTGAGATTAAAACTTGTGCCGTTTCCGGACCGGGGAAGTAAGCCAAGGTAACCAAGGCGGCCTCACGCATTTGCCTTTCTTTTACCAATAGCCTGGAAATAGCTCCCAGTTGTTCGTCGCCTCCAGCCAACAGGATTTCCATGGCCTCGACTCGATTTTCAAAGCGGGCCTTTTTATTTTGAACAATCTCCCTCCATTTTGGAAAGGTATCGCTATCTCCGAAGCGGGTGCTGAGCTGTAAAATTCCTTCATCCAATTGATTGGCTTTCTTCGCCAAGCTCTCGCCATGATTTCGGGCTTGATCCCAGCCAGCAGGTTTTTCAACCGGAGGCAGTTCCTCCAGAGCCAGGAGCAATTGGTCGGCGCGTGATTTGTAGGTAACGGCATTGGGAGCCTTGCTTAGTGATGCAACCAGAAGGGCTCGGCCGGCTTCTTTGACCGCTGCACGGCGGAAGATGAAACTTTTCAATTTTTCCCACTTGGTACCTTCGGCCATGGCCATGGCTCGGACCGGATCTTCCCCGACGAGTGGCTCCATGCCATACCAAAGTAAATAGGGTAGATTGATGTCGTGTGAATATCCATCAGGTTGTTTGAGCAAAGCTTCTGCGATTCCCCAACGTTGTTCCAAAGGAATGCGCTGCATGAGGCTGGCCACGTAGCGCAGGGTCACTAGTGAGCTTTCATTCTTGGCCAGGGATTCAACGACCGATAGAGCCATTTTGCTTAGTGGAGATTTGCTTTCGCCCAGAAACTGAAGGGACCATGCTCGAATATAGGGATCGTTGTCCTTGAGTTGAGTTAATAGGTCAGCCTCATCCAGAAGGCCGCAAACCCATTGTGTCCAGATTGCTCGTAGTCGAATGGTTTGAGGTTCATTCTCGGAAGCCAGAGTTTCGAGGCTAAGCTTAATGGTGCTTTTATCCAAGCTACCAGAATGGGCGCGTTCTTGCAAAATGCGTTGAGCCTGGCGTGCATAGAAGGCGTTGGAATTTGCCAGGTAGTCCGTCAATGCCGCATCGGACTCTTGAGTGAGATCGATGCTGACTTTGTTTACGTCTCCATAACGCACGCGGAAAATTCGACCGTTTGTTTTGTCCCACATTTCCACGTCGCGGTGATGACAGGTTTGGGCATCATGCCAGTCGGAAAAATAAAGAGCCCCGTCGGGTCCAAGCATCACTCCGACGCCGATAAAGTCGTGGTCGTTGGTGAACATGAATCCGGGCTTGTGTTGTGCCGTATAGCCTGAGCCATTCGGATTGAGTGCTTCCCGAATAATTCTATGGCCATGCAGGTTGTGGAAAAAGGCTTCGCCGCGATAATTTTCCGGAAACGTATCGGCCAAATAGAGTGCGAGTCCGGCATGTGCGTGGCCTCCTCCGAGTGCGGATGTATCAGCTGGAGCTGCTGGGCGAAGGGCTTTGTTTTCCTGCCAAAAAGCGTGTTCCTGGATTCGGCCTGTGTAGTGGGCGTGGTCCGCGATGGTATCAATGCTTTCAAAGATGTAGGGATTGAAATGAGACGCCGATCCCTGGCGAATATAACGGCCACCCTGAATCATATTATAGAAGTGTGGGATCACGCAGGCACTGATGAAAAAGTCACCCTTGTCGTTAAAGTCGACTCCCCATGGATTACTTGTTCCGAAAGCGAAGACTTCAAATTCGTCCTTGGTCGGATGGTAGCGCCACACACCGGCATTGAAGTCCTGGCGTTCATCGTCTGGAGTCCCCGGCTTTCCCACCTTGGAATAGGTAAATACGCCGTGTGTGCCATAGAGCCAACCATCGGGTCCCCAGGTAAAACTGTTCAGCGTTTCGTGCGTGTCGTGAAATCCCCAACCATCGAGAAGTATCGTAGGCTCTCTGTCGGGAACATCGTCGCCATCGGCATCGGGGAAAAATAATAGATTGGGTGCGGCTCCGACAAACACTCCGCCGAATCCAATTTCCAAACCACTGGCCAGGTTGATGCCGTCAACAAACACTTTGCGCGATTCGAATGAACCGTCGGCATCCTTGTCTTCAAAAATGAGTATGCGGTCGGTCCCTTCGCCTTCCAGTGCGCGTCTTGGATAGGTTGTTCCTTCAATCACCCAAATCCTTCCTTTGGCGTCGAAGCACATGGCGATCGGTTGAACCAGGTCCGGCTCGGCTGTAATCAGATCCACATCGAATCCTTCCGGCACGTCGATGAGCTTGAGTGACTCCTCAGGCTTCAGGTCCAATTGGTAATTGTCCTGGGATCGTCCCCCGTGAACTTTCCAACGTTCCACTGCGACCATGGACGTACCTGGATCCTGGATATGGACCGCGAGTCCGTGCTTATTTGCGCTTACAATGTCGGGTCGTCCATCACTGTTAAGATCGTCGACCAGTACTTCAACGCCAACGCCTGAATCATCATGGACCAGGTGAGGGATGAAATCGACGCTGTCCAAACCTCTTACCAGCCGGAACCAATACAAGACCGGATCTTGTAAGCCACCTGGGTCTTTCCCGTGGTGTGCATACCAACGTTTACCTGTGACGATGTCCTTGATTCCGTCGCCGTCGATATCTGACAGCTCAAGCGCGTGTAGTTGAGAAAAACTTACTCCATATGGATTATCGGTGGAGCTTGAATTCATGATGCGGTGTTCGGCGAAATCGCCAGGCGACGTTTGCTCATGCCAGGCGAGGCCAAAGCCGTGCGCATGGAGACTGGTTATGATGTCATTGTCGCCATCCGCATCTACATCATATAAAATGATCTGGGCACCGCCCGGATAGATCTCTTCATTCCAGGTATGCTTGGTCCAATCCGTGTCGTCTGTTTTAACAAACTGAGCAGGTCGACGGCGGTTAATCGACCTTCTTGAATTTGCCTTTTTGGATTCGCCAGAAGGTTGCTTCCACCAGAAACTTTTTGAAATGACATCCAGTCGTCCGTCACCGTCCAAGTCCCCAACACCCAAGCCATGATCAAATTTTCGCGTTTCGCCCTCGTCGGAAACCGCCGTCCAAATCCAGGGTTCGGTAGGGTCATCGCCAGCTTCATAATATCCAAATGCAGATCCTTGTCCGCATACCATCTCTGGCAGTCCACCAGGAATCAGATCTATCCAATGGGGAGATTCGGTACTGATATCGTCGGCGAGGATTTTCATCGGCCAGCGATTTGCAGATGCCGCCCGGCCGGGATTAATGTAGAGCCGCGCTTCTTTGGCAGGAAATCCATAAATAAGGATGTCGTTTAATCCATCGCTGTTGATGTCATGAATGTAGGCGAAAAAGTTATCAGAGTAGGAGCGGATATCGAAAAGCTTCGGTTCATAATACTCATGCTTCTCTTCAAAGGCAGGTCCCTTATACCAGAACGGGCCGCTAACCAGATCGCCTTTTCCGTCTCCATCAATATCTCCGAATCCTGCCCCTTCTGCATAGAAATCGTTGTGGAGCGTGGTCGACTTCCAGCCTGACTGAGATTGTCCGTGTAAGGATAATGAGAGAACACTAATAAAAACATAGTGGAAAAAAATGGAGAAAGTTTTCATAGGATATTAGGCACTGTAATTTTATTAGGTAACACTTGAAAAGGTAGGAGCGGTTTTAACCGCGATAGATCTTTGTAATTGGTCGCGAATAAATTTGCTCCTGCAAAATAAAAAATGGGGCAAAATCTTTTTTCATGTGATCTGAAAAACTTGGGATTTTAAACAAAATATTTCGTTTCGTTACTTCTGTCCTCCCAAAGGTCTTATGCCCGTTCCGGGCGTCTCCGCATCCCCGAGGTCGAGACGGGCTTCTGCGGCGAATCTTTGCAGTCGTGCTACGATGTTGGGATATTGGTCGATCACGTTGGTGGTTTCACCGACATCGGTATCAAGATTGAAAAGACTCAGTTCAATCGACTCACTGCTTTCGCCATGACCGGGTAAACCGCCTCCGCCTCCACTCCAAACAGTATAGTTGCCGGGGAATACGAGTTTCCATTTTCCGCCGCGAACTGCACTGAGGCGACGTCCTGACCAATATAAAAAACCGCGGCTGTAGTTTTCGGGTTCATTGCCCATGAGTAGTGGCCCAATATCTTCACCATCAATGGGCCGGTTTTTCGGCAAGCTTGCACCAGCCAGTTTGGCAAAGGTGGGCAGGAGGTCGATGGTTGAAGCGAATTTATCATTAATGGCACCTTGCTCGATCTTGCCTGGCCAACTCATGACTCCCGGAACTCGATAGCCGCCTTCGAAAAAGGTGCCTTTCCCTTCTCTCAGCGGGCCAGCACTTCCACCGTGGTCACCATAACGTAACCAGGGTCCATTGTCCGAGGTGAACACCACCAAGGTGTTTTCTCGAATGGCGTTGTTATCTAGTGATTTGAGTATTTGGCCTACGCTCCAATCGAGCTCTTCGACGACATCGCCATAAGTGCCTCGTTTTGTTTTTCCTTCAAAGTAGGGACCCGTATAAAGCGGCACGTGAGGTAGTGGGTGAGGCAAGTAGATAAAAAAGGGATGATTCTTATTCTTCTCAATAAATTGTACCGTTCGGCTGGTCAGTTTTCTCGTGTGGGATTTCTGGTCCTCTACGGTCAACTCGGTTTTAATAACCCTGGTTCCCTCATACAAAGGCAACACGGGGAAATTGTAGCGGGTACCGTTTTCCGGATGAAGATTCCACATGTCGTGCGAGTAGGGAAGCCCGTAGAATTCATCAAACCCCTGGCTGGTCGGTAAGAACTCTTTTTCATGACCCAAATGCCATTTCCCGAAACAGGCTGTGGCGTAACCCTCTTGTTTCAGCACATCCGCGATGGTCATCTCGTCGGGATGGAGACCTGTCTTGGAAGTTGGCCCGAAGTTACCATTCACGCTAATGCGTTTGGGATAGCATCCCGTCAGGATAGCCGAACGCGAAGGACTGCAAACTGCGTAACCTACATGGAAGTCCGTGAAAATCATTCCCTCCGCTGCCATGCGATTGAGGTTGGGCGTTTCGTAACCTTTCGCGCCGAAGGGTCCAATATCCGCGTAGCCCATATCGTCACAGAAAATGATGATAAAATTCGGCCTGTCCTGAGCCGGTCGAAGGAGCTTTTCAGCCGCATAGGAAATTGGTGCCAGAAAAGACAATAGTAATAGAGCGCCTAGGGAACGTGAGAATCGAGTCATGGAACTTTATGGTGAATAGGGTAAATTCTGGGGCTATTGTTCACTCATGATTGAACCCGGTCAAGTGCCATACTAATTGAAAAACCGGAGTAGGGTCATTGAAAGATTTTGGAAGACCATATTGATAACAACTGATCAGAACTCAAACCCAGGCGGGCGAAAATGACGCCTACTTGCAATTACTACTTCGCGAATAACTTGTGCTGGAAACGGATGTAGCTTGTTTCGTAAAAAGCGGATTACTTTACTACGCGTTCAGCGTTCACCAGGTAGAGGAATCCCAGTAACTTATTTTGCAGTGCTTCCGCCATGGCTGGTTGCGAAGTGGCGATGTTTCTTCCTTCTTCGGTCGGGTTTTTATCCACTTTCGACAGCTCGAGGTTTTTTATAGAGCCATCCTTGTTCCAAAAGAGCATGAGCTTGTAGGAGCCTTGGCGAATGGCTGAATATCCGTTTCGCGGGCGATGGAAGAACAATGCTTCTTGGGGTCTTTTGAATGAATCGACCGTTGAATCTGCAAACAAAGGAACCAAACTGACTCCATCAATTTCATTGCTCAGTTGTTTTTGGTTTCCTCCGGCCAGTGCATGGAAGGTAGGAAGGAAGTCATAGCCCGCCACCGGCGTTCTGTTTAGGGATCCTGGTTTTATTCCCGGTCCGGACACCATAAAGGGAACACGGATGCCGCCCTCATAAAGATGATGCTTGGCACCGGTTAGCGGAGCGTTCGGAGCTGTCTTGGTGTTGTCTCCACCAGGTACCGTTCCGCGACCACCATTATCCGTTGTAAAGAACACGTAGGTATTGTCGGTGATTTTTAAATCTGCCAAAGTATCGAGTAATTGACCAATTCCTGTATCCAGTTCTTCCATCATGGCGGCCCACGCGTGGGGATAAGCCCGGTCGGTCGGACCTTTGTCCTGGTATTTTTTTAGCATCCTATCGGAAGTTACCACCGAGAGATGCTGCGCGTAATAACTGACCTGGACGTAAAAAGGTTTTTGGCTTTCGACCTGATCTTTAATGAACCCAATGGCACGTTGCGTAATGGTTTTGGTTCTTTTTGGGTCTTCGTTGTCGATGAAGTGGGGAGGTCCTTCGGTGTGACTCCCTGATTCAATGCCTAAAGATTTTGGCATTCCTCCCGTTATATTTCCGGTCATTCCATCACTGAGGTCATAGCCGCTTTCTTCCGGTGTTGAAATCATTTGCTCACCCCATTTACCAAAATGGGCGGTTTTATAATCCGGATTTGCTAACTTAAGTGCCTTGGGGATCGTGAGATGTTCCGAAGGGATCCAGGAGGGGCTTGCAAATTCCGTTCCACTTCTGGGGGCTGAGGTGCCACACAGAATACTCCGACGGGTTGGCGTGCAGAGTGGGGCAGGGGAATAACCACTGGTAAACCGCCGACCCTCATTCATCAAACGATTCATATTGGGTGTCTCAAGATAAGTGGATCGGGATGACCTCAAATCCGGATCCATGTAATCAGACATTTGGCTCCAGCCCTGGTCGTCTGTTAGAATGAGCACTATATTTGGACTCTTGGCCGATATTAGATGAAAGGAACCGATAGAGAGGAAAGTTAAGGCGAAGGTTAGTAGACTAGTATGTTTCATGATGATTTTTTACTTCGTAGCCGGTAAACTCAAAATGCCTGCTTTATATTGATCCACTAAAAATAGCGAAGAACCATTTCTTATGAGATATTACCTTGGGTAACAATCAACTAAATGGGTAAGCGCCGAGATGGGTCAATTTCGAACGAGCGGACACATTAGATATCGTTGAGGTCGGGGATCCGGTCGGGTGTCAAATTCCATTCTTGATGTTCGTTTCAAAGTATACAATTTGGAAAACTACTTCGTGCTCGAACTCAGCTCTCGGGACAAAACAACTAGCTCAACTAATGATGAAATTAGCTCCAAATCCCCCAGCTTCTCACTCGAACCCTGAACTTCTTGGAAAGCGTATGCATTTCTTAAGATTATTCCTAATGCTTGTCACCCTCACGGGCGCATTGTTTGCAAACGTGGGTTTGTCAGCCGCCACAACAAAACCCAATGTATTGATTTTAGTTTCTGACGATCAGGGTTGGATGGATGTTGGTTACCACGGAGGTGAACCCTCAACACCCAATATCGATCAGTTGGTAAAAGACGGAACGGAGCTGAACCGATTTTATGCTTACCCGATATGCTCGCCCACCAGAACTTCCCTGTTAACAGGACACATTTCCATGCGTCACGGAATATTTTCCCCCATGCCGGGAAATATGACTCTGACACACGACGAGCAGCTAATGAATGAAGCTTTCAAGGATGCCGGTTATATGACTATGACGGCTGGCAAATGGCATTTGGGAATGTTGAGTCAACGTGACCTGCCCATCAACCGCGGGTTCGATCATACTTACGGTTCCTTGCGCGCCGGGCCCGACTACTGGACGCATGGTAGAGGCGATCATTTAGATTGGGGGCGTGATGGAAAAACCGTTCATGAAGGCGGTTACGCGACCGATTTATTTGGAAATGAAATCAGTCGACTGATTCGGGAACGCGATACATCAAAACCATTCTTTTCCTATGTCGCTTTCACCGCGCCGCATACACCCTTGCAGGCACCTCAGTCCTTTGTAGATAAATACGCCCATATCGAAGACATGGACCGACGGGTCTATTGCGCCATGGTGGAAGTGTTGGATGTGGCTATCGGAAATATTCTTAAGACCATCGACAACGAAGGTATCCGGGATAATACGATTGTGCTCTTTTTCTCTGATAATGGTGGCTCTGCCGGTGCGGATAACGGTGAATTCCGCGGACGCAAAGGAGTGGTGTACGAAGGTGGAACCCGGATGCCTGCGGCTATTCGTTGGCCTGGGAAAATTCCTTCCAATGTAAAGAGCGAACAACAAATGGTTGTTTACGATGTTTTCCCAACCCTCGTGGATGCTTTAGGCATTCGAACAAAACTAAACACGCCCTTTGATGGTGAAAGTGTCTGGGATGCGCTGCAAACCGGTAAAGCCCGTCCTCGGAAAACGGATATGATTATCGGTAATGCCAGCTCCTATTCTGTGCACTCGGGCGATTATAAGTTGGTTCATTCAAATTTAAGTGCCAACCAAGGAACCGACTCGGAACTGATTGAGCTTTTCAAGATATACGAGGATCCCAATGAGACTACGAATGTGGCGGATAAATACCCTGCTGTAGTTAAAAAAATAATTAGTAACAGTGCATTTGCTGCCGATTGGGTGAGGAAGGCTCCACCTCAGACAAATCGTCGCAATCGGGGCGGTCTGCGTCGTTATGATACGGATGGCGATGACATTATTTATTTGAGGGATATAGAGGATACTGATCTTGATGCCTTCAACAGTGCTGATACGAATCAGGACAAGGTAGTCGATGCAGCTGAATTTGCAGTTGTTAGAGCTGCAGACGGTGGTCGCGGTGGTCGCGGTGGTCCTGGCGGCGGTGGTCGCGGAGGTCCAGGTGGTGGTCGTCCTGGTGGCGGTCGCCCTGGTGGTGCTGGTGGTCCTGGAGCTACAGCGGAAGTCGACCCGAACGCTCCCATTGTCCACATTCATGAATCGGTTCCAAGTATCTAGACGAGTTTATTGGCATCCCATTCCTGGATCGGAGGAAAAATGGTCAAAACCTTGGCCTTGCCTAGGCATCGCAAATGTTTCTCTCTTGTGATGTGTCATACCCTAAAATTCCAAGAACGGTTCCCATTTTGATTAAACGCATCGGCATCTATCTGCTGCCCTTTTCTGTGCTTCTGCCACTGTCGGATGGAGCTGATAAGAAGCCGAATATCATCCTCATCATGGCGGATGACTCGGCGGTCGATAACTACAGTTGTTATGGAAGTGATTATTTTCACACCCCTCGTCTGGATAAGTTGGCTCAATCAGGAGTGAAGTTTAACCACGCTTATTCGACTCCGGTCTGTACGTCCAGCCGGGTTAAAATCATGACCGGGCGATCCAATGTGCGAAACTATGTCATATTTGGCTGTCTGGACAATAAAGAGAAGACCTTCGGAAGTATGCTGAAGGATGCAGGTTATGCAACAGCCGTGGCCGGTAAATGGCAGCTTCATGGTGAACCCAATGGCTCAGTTCCTTCGGATCACGGTTTTGATACTTTCTGTCTCTGGAATTTTCCTGGCGGAGCACTTTCGCGGTTTTGGCATCCTAGTCTGGTTCAGGATGGCCGCTTGCTTGAGACAAAGGAAACGGATTATGGCCCAGATATCGTCTCGAACTTCCTTATGAACTTTATGGAGGAGAATAAGGACGGACCCTTTTTTGCCTATTATCCAATGATCCTAGTCCATAATCCGTTCGATCCGACTCCGGACAGTGTGCAAGTCAAAGGAAGAAGCAAACAGCAAGAAGCACTGGAGAATTATCGAGACATGGTCTCCTACGCCGACAAAATTGTGGGTAAGATTGTAGACAAATTAGAGGAATTGAAGATTCGAGATAACACCATAGTCATCTTTACCGCAGACAATGGAACCAATCGAACGTTGACCTATCCGTTTCACGAGGAGCAGCGAAAAGGGGAAAAGGGATTGGCCACGGAGCGAGGGTCTCATGTGCCGCTCATTGTGAATGCTCCTGGATTAGTGCGGAAAGGAATTGTCTCTGACGATTTGATAGAATTCTCAGATATCCTCCCGACCTTGGCAGAGATTGCGGGAGCCAAGCTTCCGGATGTGGAGCTAGATGGAGTTAGTTTCTTGCCCCAGTTACAGGGCAAGAAAGGCAATCCTCGGGATTGGATTTATCAGTATCATTTTCCTAAATTTACTCCGGCTGCCTTGCCTCACGGTCAAGGAATTCGGAATCTCGAGATCATCTGGACCCAAAACCAGCATTATAAACTCTATGACGATGGGTCCTACTACGCTGTGGAGGACCATCAGGAGATTAAAGACATTAAAAAGGGATCTGGAAATAAAGAGGCCGAGCGCACGAGGAAGATGCTACAAAAGGCACTTGATTCCATGCCTAAAACATCCCCTAAACTTCGGCCAGAATTCGGTCCGAAGGGATTGGAAAAGTAAGCAGATGTTTTTTTCACATATCAATTGCTATCAAAATGTAGGAGCTGCTTTAGCTGCGATTTTCCCGGGAACGCCAAGCCCCAGCTTGGCACCTTTCAACCTATCTCAGCTACTCCTACCATTCATCCAACATTAAGAATAAAAGCGTGAAGCTGATAATTCAAAAATATTACTTATGATGTATCTTAAAAAATTGCGGATCTTTTTTGGTATTAGTCTGACTCTTACGATTTCTTCTGCGGCTGAATCAAAAATAAAAAATGTACTCCTTTTGATTTCGGATGATTTGAAAGCCAGCACTCTGAGCTGCTATGGCGATCCACTCGTGCAGACGCCGAACATCGACGCCTTGGCTGCCCAGGGAGTTGTTTTTAATCGAGCCTATTGTCAGGGCATGACCTGCGGGCCATCCCGGCAATCATTCATGTTCAGTAGATACAAGGGCGATCATGGAACCAGTCTGGGACAGAATTTTATCAACAACGACGTTTACAGTGCCCGGGTAGGAAAGATTTTCCATATGAAGGTTCCGGGTGATATCGTTGAGGGCGCCAACGGTGAGGACTATGCCGAGTGCTGGACAGAACGGTTTAACTCGCCTGGCCTGGAAGTCCACACCGCTGGAAAGTATTCACTGTTTAACCACAATATTTTTACCATGAGCATGAAGGACCGGGCCAGCACAGCGGAGAAAGATCGTTGGTTTGTTTCCGTGGAATACGAAGGCGACGGCTCGGATCAACCCGATTGGAAAACAGCCACCAAAACAATCGATCTTCTGCGAAAGCACAAAGACAAACCATTCTTTATCGCCGCGGGATTTGTGAGACCGCATTACCCCAATGTCGCGCCGCAACAATATTTCGATAAGTATCCCTACACGGATGTATCATTGCCCGAACAAGTGGAAGGCGATCTCGACGATATTCCGGAAATTGGATACACCGCTGTGAGAAGCGATACCGATCCGATCGGGCTTTATCCGGATAACCAGAAGCGTATGTGGGCCGCCTATTACGCGACCATCACTTACATGGATGAACAGCTGGGCCGGATTGTGGAGGAATTGGAGCGGCTGGGATTGCGCGAATCCACCGCCATCGTGTTTATGAGCGATCACGGCTATCACTTGGGAGAGCACACATTCTGGCAGAAGAACAATTTGCATGAAGACGTTACACGCGTGCCTCTTATTATTTCGGCTCCTGGATTAAAGCCGGGCAGGTCAGATGCCTTCGTGGAACTCGTGGATATGTATCCCACCGTTTCAGATTTGATGGGGATCTCAGTTCCAGAGACGGTCCAGGGGAAGAGTTTGGTTCCACTGTTAAAAAACCCGGGTGGTTCGGTTCGTGAAGAAGCTTTCAGTGTGGGAAATGGCGGAAGTGGTTTCGCCATTCGTGGCGATGCGTGGACCTACATTCACTATAAAGATGATACTGAGGAACTGTACGATATGAAAAAAGATCCCAAGCAGTTTACGAACCTGGCAGGAGATCCAAAATATGCCAGAGTGCTTGTAACGCAAAGAGCAAAACTCAATGCCAGAGTTGCCGCCGCTGGCTTGCAACGCGGTTAACAAAATTAATAGACTCCTCTGTATACTTTTCAATTATCATGAAATCTAAGTTCCTTTTCTTGTTCGTCCTGTGCGCGAATGCATTATTCGCTGCTAACGAAAGACCCCCAAATATTGTATTCTTCTTCACGGATGATCAGACCTCCGACTCATTGGCCTGTTATGGAAATCCAATTGTTCAGACCCCGAACATTGATCGTTTGGCCGATCGAGGAACCCTTTTTCAACATGCATTTGTCAGCCAGGCCATTTGCTGGGTGAGTCGCACAACGATTCTTACTGGTCTCACGGGTCGCAGTTATGGAACGCCAGGCAATCACGATCAGGCGCGGGCTGATGCGGTGGAGACACTTTACTCGGATCTCCTGAGAGAACGTGGCTACCGTACGGGGTATTTCGGGAAATGGCATGCTAAAATGCCACAGGGTTACAAGCCGGAGGATCACTTTGATGAATTCGAAGCAATCTCTCGTAATCCTTTCTATAAAAAACAGCCTGACGGATCTCTTCGGCACGAAACCGAGATCATCGTCGATCGGGGTATTGAGTTCTTGAAGAACCAACCCAAAGACAAACCCTTTGCTCTTAACATGTGGTTCAACGCCTGCCACGCGGAGGATAGTGATCGCCGTCCAGGCATCGGGCACTTTCCCTGGCCGCGTGCGGTGGATGGAATGTATGAGGATGTTACCTTCGATCCTCCCCGTTTGGACACACCAGAGATTTTCGATAGTCAACCCGACTTCTTGAAAACCACCATTAATCGTGAGCGCTATTTCTGGAGATGGAATACCGATGAGAAATATCAGATCAACATGCGTGCTTATTACCGCATGGTCAGCGGTATCGACGGAGCTATAGGTCGATTTGTTCAAGCATTGGAAGAAGCCGGATTGGCCGATAATACGATCATCGTCTACACGGCTGACAACGGCTACCACAAGGGTAACCGAGGTTTTGCAGGCAAGTGGTCTCACTACGAGGAATCCATTGGTGTGCCCATGATAATCATGGACCCTCGAGTTTCTCGCCGTCAGCAAGGTAAGAAAACTGAAGCGTTGGCATTGAACCTAGATTTGCCATCGACCTTCCTTGATTGGGCAGGCGTTCCCGTGCCGGAAAGATACCAGGGACGTAGTCTGGCTCCTGTGGTTTCCGGAAAGAAGCCGAAGGATTGGCGGGCCGAAACCTTTCATGAACACTTTGCCGTGCGGAATCGGATTCCCGCCTATGAAGGTATCCGCACTGAGCGCTACAAATATGTCCGCTATGTCGATCACGGTAAGCATGAATTTCTGCATGATCTGAAAAACGATCCCGACGAGCTGGTTAACCTGGTAGGTAGCTCGAAGTTTAAAAAGGTTCTTGAAGACCTTCGCGAGCGTACCGACAAAACGGTTACCGCTTATGGCGGACCACTTGAACCACTAAAGGGTGCGTTTACCAAGTCCACCGATCCGTACCCCGTAGCGTCCGCTGCAGTCACCGTTAAACCGGGTTCCGATGGTTTTGTCGATTTACTGGATGGTAATATTCTCAGAAGTTGGTCGGGGGATCCACAATACTGGTCTGGCGAAGGAGGTGTTCTTACCGGCGTTACCGATGGCTCCCTTAAAATGAACCGTTTCATTTCCTGGAAAGGATCAACCATCCAAAACTTCGATCTTCGCGTGAAGGTGAAAGTCACTCCTGGTGGAAACAGTGGCCTTCAATATCGCGGAGTTATGGCACCCGAGCTGGGTTTGGATATTGTGACCGGTTACCAGGCAGACGTTGTCGCCAACAACCCCAACTACAACGGCATGCTCTATGAAGAAAAGGGTAGGCGCATTCTGTCGCACACCGGCGAAAAAGTAATTGTCGATCCCGACGGACAACCTTGGGTCGTCGGTACCATGCCAGTAAAGGAATTTGCACCTGGCGAGTGGCACGACTATCGCGTTCTGGTTCGTGGCAATCATCACCAACACTGGATCGACGGCCATCCCACCGCGGACCTACTCGACTTCGATGAAGCAGGGCGGACGTTGGACGGGGTATTAGCTGTCCAGGTACATGTGGGCCCTGAGATGAAAATTCAATACAAGGATTTCAAGATCAAACACCTGCCCGATAATTTACCTCTTGAACAACCGGAAGATCATCCTATTCCTGAAGGTTCGCTCGGTGTTCGTCCTCAAGGAAAATTGCCAAACGACTGGAAGCCGCCAGTCTATGGACGGTAACCTGGTTATTCTTTTCTAATTGGTTGAAGTCATGCCTGCGCGGATATCACATGTGCGGAACTTAGTCTTGTTCGTTCTGGTTGGCTTTTTGCTCCGGACCCATGGAGCCGATTCGTCGAACGGGTCTCCTGCCGAAAATTCCGCCGGACAGGCTCGACCGAATATACTGTTCATCTGTACCGATGATCAGGCGGCATGGGCATTGGGCGCTTCTGGCAATGAACAAGCTTTTACACCTCACATGGATCAGCTGGTTTCTCAAAGTGCTTATTTGGTAAATTCGTTTGTAAGTACGCCGGTATGTTCTCCTTCGCGGGCAGCTACGCTGACGGGACGTTATGGTTTTGAAGTAGGTGTATTCAACTGGTTTATGCCGGCTGACCAGGATCATGGATTGAATCTCGACGAAACAACCTTTGCCAAAGCCTTGCGAGAAGCTGGTTACCATACCGGACTGGTTGGCAAGTGGCACCTGGGGATGAATGATCGTTATTATCCGACCAACTACGGATTCGATTATTTCATGGGCCATCGGCATGGCGGCTTCAAAACGGTAGATCCCGAATTGGAAGAACAGGGAATGAAGAAACAATATAAGGGTCTCACTGCGGATGTTCTGGGCGACCATGTGATTGGCTTCCTAAAAGGGCATGTTGCAGACTATCAGAAGCAACCATTTTTGCTATGTTGGAACACACGGGCTCCCCATACCAAATGGCTACCGGTGGCACCCGAGGACATGGAACCTTATGAAGGTGAGCTCGAAATTGCGATACCCGATTACCCGGACCTCGATACAAAAAAGGTTACGGGTATGATGCGCGAGTATCTTGCATCTGTGCGGAGCGTGGATAGAAACCTCGGACGGGTGATGCAGACTTTGGATGAGTTGAAACTCAGTGAAAATACGGTCGTCATTTTTACGTCCGATCATGGTTACAACATGGGGCATCATGGAATCTGGCACAAAGGGAACGGTATCTGGATTTTGAATCACGAGGTTCCTGCGACGCACAATGTCGGAACCAACATGCGCCCCAATATGTACGACCATTCAGTGCGCGTTCCCAGTATGGTTCGTTGGCCCGGCGTGATACCCGCAGGCACTCGTATTCCTGAGACGACATCAAATCTTGACTGGTATCCGACTCTGCTCGAAATGGCAGGGATCCCCAATCCGGAAAACAAATTGCTTCGAGGACGTGGTATTTTACCACTCCTTCGGGGAGAATCTCCAACCGAGTGGGATAACGATATGTTTGGCTTTTATTCAAGCAGTGAAGCGTATGCGCGTCAATTTGTAGATGAGATGCGTATGATGCGAACTCCACAATGGAAACTTGTTCGTTACTTACTAGCATCTGAACGCGACGAGCTCTTTAACCTGGCGGATGATCCCGAAGAATTAGAAAATGAAATAACAAATCCAACACATCGATCACTGATAGCAAAGCTTGATGAAAAGCTCCTGAGCCGAATGGAAGAGATCAATGATCCGGCACTGGTGTATTTACAAGATCCTGTGTCTTCATCGTCGCTTAAGTATTAGGATGGTCTTCAAATGAAGCGATCAACAGGATTCAAGTTGTGTTTCCTTAATTCATTCACAAACATTGAAAGCAGAACGCAATGAAGTCTGTTTTTCTTCTTCACTAAAGCCCCAAATCTAAGACTCCACCACTCGAATAAATCCTTAATAGCACTATTATGACCCGACGAATTCTCTTTCTTTTGTTTATTTCAGTTCTGCCGTTACTGGCACAGCCCGAGTTAGCCTACAAGCCGGTCAAAGGCTGGGGAACGCTGCCCGCCGACTACGTCACAGGTGCAGGTATGGCGGTTTCCGTCGCCGGCGACGGTTCTATTTGGTATTACACTCGAAGCGCCCTGCCAGTGATGCAATTCACCAAAAAAGGAAAATTGCTTCAAGCCTGGCCTGAGGACATAGCGCTTTCCAATCATCAGGGAGCGGCGCATGGCATGGGGATCGGCCCCGACGGGGGCGTGTGGCTCGTTGACCGCGAGACGCATACGATATTTAAGTTTTCGAAAGAGGGACGAACACTACTCACCATTGGCAGTTTCGGTGCCAAACAAGGGACCGATGATACGCACTACGCATTCAATCGCCCCGCCGGAGTCGCCTTTGACAGTCAAGGGAACGCCTATGTCGCTGATGGTTATAAAAATACTCGCGTGGCGAAGTATAGTCCTGACGGTGATTACATTACCCACTGGGGAGGCCAAGGAGACGCGCCCGGACTTTTCAACCTCGTTCATGGCCTGACTCTCGACGACCGTGATCGTATTTATGTGGCAGATCGCGGAAACAAACGAATTCAGGTCTTCGACAAGAATGGAAAATTTCTCGCCAAGTGGGATGGACTCGGAACGCCGTGGAATGTCGCCTTCGATCTTCGTGAAAAAGTGATCTGGATGTGCGATGGTGACGTTGGACGTGTTCAGAAACTTTCTCTCAAAGGCAAAGTACTCGGTGGATTTGGTTCTTCTGGTCAAGCCCCGGGTCAGTTGCACCAGGTGCACAGCCTGGCTGTCGACGATGAGGGTGCCATCTACACTGCCGAGACGGTCAACCAACGTATCCAGAAATTTGTACTCTCCAAGTAAAGGGCAAGCTCAAGTAACCGTTAGCTTCTACTTTAATTATTCAAAACTGATATTACGATGATACGTATTTGGACCACGCTGCTGACGACTTTTCTTTTTTTAAGCCTTTCGACCTTCGGAGTCAAGCCGCTCAATGTTGTACTTATTCTTTGCGACGATGTTGGATTTGAGTGCTTCAGTAGTTATGGCAGTAAGGAGTATTCGACGCCTCGATTGGATAAACTGGCTGAAGAGGGGATACGATTTGAAAATTGTCATTCAACTCCCTTGTGCACCCCGAGCCGGGTGAATCTGATGACGGGTAAATCCAATGTGTTTAATTATGTGGATTTTGGCATATTCCCCAAAGGAGAGCCGACATTCGGAAATCATTTTAAAAAGAATGGCTACAAAACGGCGGTGGGTGGCAAGTGGCAGCTGATGAATAATGACGATGGAATATCGCCAACGGAAGCCGGGTTCGATACCTACTGTCTTTGGAATTTGCCCACTACCGGGCGTGAACGTTATTGGAACCCGTCGATTGACCAAGATGGCAAGGTGCTCGAATTGCCTGAAGGATCTTATGGCCCCACAGTAGTTAACAATTTCTTATTGGATTTCATCAAGGAGAACAAAGATAAACCCTTTTTTGTATATAACCCTTTGATACTTCCCCATAATCCATTTCCACCAACTCCTCACAGTACTGACAAAGAGTCTAAGGATGATAAGAAGAACTTCATCGATATGGTTCAATACGTAGACTTTCTGGTTGGTCGGATCGTAGACACACTGGATGAGTTGGGCATACGGGAGAATACCTTAGTTGTCTTTACAGCGGACAATGGAACGAATCATGTCCTGACGTCGGAATTCAAGGGTGAGCAAATTCAAGGTGGAAAAGGATTTACCAAGGATCATGGCACGCACGTTCCTCTCATCGTTAATCTTCCTGGTACCATTCCTCAAGGTCAGTTAAACCAGGACCTGATTGCCTTCTCGGATTTTTTCCCAACCATAGTGGAAGCGACTGGCCTGCCTCCCAAGGCCATCTCCGACGGTGACGGATGGAGCTTCTGGCCGCAGTGTATCGGTGAACAGGGGACCAAACGGGATTTTATTTACGGTTACTATTTCCCTCGTCCCTACAGTCAAAAATTTGACGAAATGTATAATCACTGGGAAGTACGTTATGCGAGGGATGAGCGTTACAAACTTTACGGAAACGGTGATCTCTATGACGCCATTGAGGATGTGCTGGAAAAGAAACCTTCCAAAGAAGGGAGCGAAAACAACCGTGTTAAACGCGCGCGTGAGAAACTTCAGGAGGTACTGGATTCCTATCCGTCCCAAGGGAAAAGAATAGACTATGATCGCGTGCAAGGTACTCTACCAAAAGTGGTGAATTGAATGGCCACTGTAATTTCGAATAACTATTTTAAAAATGTAGGAGACAGCTGCGATTGTCTGTTAGTGCTATTCATAAGAATGACCATTTTTGCATCGCAGCTGAAGCAGCTCCTACAAAGCGTGTCAGATCCCATGAGAAAGTTTACGGCAATATTCTATTTCCTGTTTGTTTTAGCTTCCATTAACGAGAGCCTCCTCGTCGCAACTGAGTTGGATTTAAATACGCGGTATCAGAATAAAACGGCTGATGGCACCTTCGGCCTGATGAATGAAAAGAGGACTTTAGTAGCTGAACAAACCGCCATTGTCGTTTGTGACATGTGGGATAAACACTGGTGTAAAGGTGCAACGCAGCGAGTGGCCGAAATGGCTCCCAGGATGAATGCAGTTATCTCAAAAGCCCGTGAGCAGGGTGTATTGATTATCCATTGCCCGAGCAATACTTTGGATTTCTACAAAGATCATCCTGCCCGGAAATTGGCTATGTCGGCACCGGTTGTGGAAGCCAAGGTTCCTTTGCAAACCTGGTGTCACCTTGATCCCGAAAACGAAGCGGCGTTGCCCATCGACGATTCTGATGGAGGCTGTGACGACGAACCAATGTGTAAAAACTATAAAGCATGGTCGCGTCAGATAGAAGCCATAGAGATAAAAGACGGTGACGCGATCACTGATTCTGCAGAAGCCTATAACCTGATGAAGCAACGAGGTATCACCAATGTCATCGCTATGGGAGTACATTTGAATATGTGCGTCTTGGGGCGGCCATTCTCTATCCGGCAGATGGTTTACCAGGATCAAAATGTATTCCTGATGCGTGATCTGACCGATACGATGTATAATTCTCGCATGCCACCTTATGTGGACCATTTTTCCGGAACTGATTTAGTCGTCGATCATGTCGAAAAATACTGGTGTCCAACCATCACCAGTGCGGATTTTCTTGGCGGTAAACCCTTCGTATTTGCGGGGATAAAAAAGTGATCAGATTATCGCGCATAGGACTCCGTTTTTCGGCAGCAAGCTACCTCCTACATTTGTCGGCTTCAAGTCGAAGTGTAGGAGGTAGCTTGCTGCCGATTCGAATTTCACCATCCTTTCTAATACTGAAATGAAGCTGCTTATGGTCTTTTTGGTCTTTGTCGCGGGGTGCGCTGATCAGAAAATTGCCTCCGACTTATTCCGTCAGGACAATCTGGTTGCCTGGTGTATTGTTCCTTTCGACAAAAACGAACGCTCCCCGGAAGAGCGGGCCCAAATGTTACAGCGGCTTGGAATCCGAAAGTTCGCCTACGACTGGCGTGAAAAACATGTGCCGGAATTTGAGGAAGAGATTTTGATGTGCCAGAAATATGGTATCGAGTATTTTGCTTTCTGGGGAGAGCACCCCGAAGCGTTTGCCCTGTTTGAGAAGTATGATTTGCACCCACAAATCTGGAAGACCTTACCATCTCCACAGGGAAATTCGCAAGAGGAGCGTGTGGAGTTGGCTGGAAAGAGTCTGCTGCCCTTGGTTGAAAAAACACGTGAGCTAGGTTGCAAGTTTGGCCTTTATAACCATGGAGGCTGGGGAGGTGAACCGGAAAATCTGGTGGCTGTTGTAGATTGGCTGCGAGCGAACACGGATGCTGAACATGTGGGACTGGTTTACAACCTGCATCACGGTCATGAGCACATTTCCCATTTTAAGGAATCTTTGGAGCTTATGCTTCCTTACCTTCACTGCCTGAATCTGAACGGAATGAATACGGATCCTGATCCCAAAATACTGGCCTTGGGCAAGGGTGAGCATGAGGAAGCGCTGTTAAGGATTATCAAGGAATCCGGCTACGACGGCCCTATTGGAATTCTAGGTCATCAGAGTGATCTGGATGCAGAGATCGCTCTCAAGGAAAACCTTGAAGGATTACGTGCCATCCAATCAAGATTGTGAGATTGCCGAATAAGAATGTAGGAGCGAGCTTGCTCGCGAAAATCCTTGTGAGTTCGATTCGCGAGCAAGCTCGCTTCTACCTCTTAAGTCCCCCTTTTTTAGTACAAAATTCTACTCAAATCACTTATGAATCGCAGAAAACTTCTCAAGACCTTCGCTGGAAGCAGTGCCCTTTTGGCCATCGGTGCAGCTCCATCGCTTGCTCAGAACAACACACCAAGAATTCCCGTCGATTTGTCCAATCGCAAGATCCCCAAAATAAAGATCACCAAAATGGATACGATCATGACGGGTCGGGACGTCTTTGTTCGAATTGAAACAGATGCCGGGATTGTGGGGTATGGCGATGCGACCAATCATTTTCTACCTTATAGCGTGGAAGGAATGCTCAAGGATCTGTCGCCTTATGTGATCGGCGAAGATCCCCAGCGAATTGAGTACCTCTGGCAGAGTTGTTTCCGCAGGCGATTCCAACGGGGAGGACCGTCCACGGGCACCGCGATCGCCGGAATTGATCAGGCGCTTTGGGATATCAAGGGCAAGCTTGCTGGTATGCCGGTTTATCAGTTACTAGGCGGGTTAGCTCGCACCTCGGTCAGAGTGTATGGTCATGTGACCGGAATGACAGCTGCGGAAGCGGCAACTCAGGCCAAGGAGAGAGCTTCGCGTGGGATCACGGCGATACGTTTCCGGGCGTTTCATAATCACGATGCCAATGATTTTCACGACCACAAGACCGCAGTGTACCAGCAAATCGAGTATCTGGAAGCCATGCGTGAGGCGGTGGGTGAGGATGTCGATTTGATTCTGGAAGTTCACGGCCGCTACGATCCTGAATGGGCTCTAAAACTTTTCGAGTTAGCCAAGCCTTTCCGGCCCTTTTTTATTGAAGACCCTATCCGCCATGAAAATCCCGAGGCTTTGAAATGGTTGCGTGAGCACACAGACCAGCCACTGGCGATTGGTGAGCGGTATCACAGTAAGTGGGATTGCCGGGAGACAATTGAAAAGCAGTATGTAAATTACATTCGTCCGGATGTGAATCATTGTGGCGGCATCAGCGAAATGAAGAAAATCGCCGCCATGGCCGAGGTCTATTATATCAACCTGGTGCCTCATAACAACGCAGGCCCTCTTGGTTCCGCCGCTACTTTACATGCCGCATTGGCAATCCCGAACGTAACCATGATGGAAGGAGGCTGGGTGAATCGGGCTGAACAGGATCCAAAAGTAGTTAGACCTTTCCCAACGGTTGTCGATGGCTATGCTCTTCCCCTGGAAGGGAACGGACTGGGAGTCAGCTTCGATGAGGCAGAGGCTGCGAGTATTCCTTTTGGAAAAGTTCCGATGCAACCATACTTGCAGGCCAAGGATGGATCTGTAAGAGATTTCTAAAAACTGTAAACGACATCTATGATTAGACCTGTTTCCCTGCTTCTTGGAATATGCTTTGTTGGCCTTTGGGCTGGCTGTGGAAAAATTGAAAACGTTCAGAAACGAAGCGACTTTAACAATTACAGGGATTGGGGTATCTATCGGGGTGACCAGGGTGCGAACCAGTTTTCCGAGTTGGACCAGATAAACAAGGAGAACGTCCATCTGTTGGAGCCCATTTGGCAATTCAATACAGGCGATCATACCAACCGTTCTGTGTTTCAGAATAATCCATTGATGATCGACGGCTTTCTTTACATAGTTTCTCCAGGGGGCCGTGTTATTGCCTTGGACGCGGCAACGGGTCGTGAGATTTGGGATTTCGATGCGAGGACGCAGGAGCAAATTGACAGTAATTATTCGGTTGTGAATCGGGGACTTACTTATTTCGAAGAAGATGGGGAAGGTCGGTTGTTTTATACGATGGAAATGTCTCTCTATGCTATCCATGCGAAAACAGGAAAATTGGTTCAGGAGTTTGGCGTGGATGGTATTGTGGATATAGGTGAGAATATGGATGCTGGAGATGTGCCGGTATCTGTGTCGGCAACCACGCCTGGAGTCATTTTTGAAGACCTTTATATTTTAGGTATGCGGACAGGTGAGACGTTTGGCTCTACCCCAGGTCATATTCGTGCCTGGGATGCTCGCACAGGAGAGTTTCGTTGGATTTTTCACACGATCCCTCAAGAAGGAGAATTTGGATACGATACCTGGGAATGGGTTGAAGGGGAAACTTACGGAGGTGCCAATCCCTGGGGAGGGCTTACGGTCGACGAAGATCGAGGATGGGTATTTGCCGGGGTGGGTTCTCCGACTTATGATTTTTATGGTGCCAATCGGCATGGACAAAATCTGTTTGGAAACTGTGTTCTTGCTTTGGACGCACGCACTGGAAAACGAATATGGCACTACCAGACAACACACCATGACATTTGGGATATGGACAATCCACCAGCGCCCATCCTCATCACTATATCGCAAGATGGGTATGATCGGGATGTCGTTGTTCAGCTCACGAAACAGGGGTTCATTTTTGTCCTCGACCGCAATACGGGTGAGCCGGTTTTTGGAGTGGAAGAACGTTCGGTGCCGCCGTCAACTATACCCGGCGAAAAAACGTGGCCAACTCAGCCATATCCGTTGAAGCCTCCCGCTTTGGTCCGTCAGGAATTTAACGAAGCGGATTTATCGGATGTAACACCTGAGATTCACGCTTATGTGAGTGAAGTTTTTAAGAAATACAAGGGCTCGAAAATGTTTACGCCTTCGAGCTTGGAGCCCTCCGTGCAACTGCCCGGAATGAGTGGTGGCATGGAATGGCATGGCGCTTCTTTCGATCCCGGCAGTCGCACGCTGTTTGTGAACGTGAATGAGATGCCCAACCTGATTGATATGCTTCCGGTTACGACCCTGCTAGACGATAGAGGACTCAGTCCTGAAAACAAAGGTCGCTTACTTTACCAGGCTAACTGTGTCGCCTGTCATGGCCTGGAGCTTCAAGGTGCGCCACCTGTCATGCCATCACTGCAGGACCTATCTGCAAGAAGCGACACGGATATCCTTACGTCCATTCGTCTGGGTAAAGGGACCATGCCTCCGTTTAAAAATTTGCCGGATGATAATATTCAGGCCTTGCTGGCATTTCTGAGGGATCCCAGTGACAAGCCAATGGACAGGATGGCAAGGCCCATGAAAACCGTTTATCTCATGGATGGTTACAAGCGCTTTTTCGACGATCAAGGGCACCCTGCCATAAAACCTCCCTGGGGTAGTCTGGCTGCCGTGAATATGAACACGGCAGAGATCAAGTGGAAGGTTCCGTTGGGGGAATACCCGGACCTCGTTGCCAAAGGTATACGAAATACCGGTACGCTCAACTGGGGTGGGGCGGTCGCGACTTCCGGAGGTGTTGTTTTCATCGGCGCAACTGCTGATGAAAAAATGCGAGCGTTCGATGCAGCTACCGGCAAGGTGCTGTGGGAGTATAAAATGCCCTACGCCGGAAATGCCACACCTGCGGTGTTTGAGCTGAATGGAAAACAGTATGTCGTGATCTGCGCAGGAGGAGGGCCTAAAACGCCGGTGCCCAGTGGGGACGCCGTTATCGCCTTCGCCTTGCCTGAATGATTCTGGAGGTGTTTGCCGTGTCGGTGATTCAGTACGCATGTAGGGCTCGTGCTCGCTTCGATGCTTGTATTGGTGGTGGAGGTCGAGTTGCAAGCAACTGACACTACTATTTTGCAATTGCTCGATGCTTATAGCAGAGGAGTTTTCTCCTGTTTTTTATAGATTGCCCGAAGATAACTAATAAGTTCACTTATTGTCTCACCCTAAGCTTCTCAAAATTAACCCGTACTCAATATGAGTTTTAGAAAACTCTTTGCCTTTATCTCGCTTGGTCTGGCTTGTCTAACCACGGCTCTTATGGCCGCCAAACCTAATATTCTGTTTATCGTCAGTGACGACCTGACAGCTTGCCTTGGCTCCTACGGAAACGAGGTTTGCCAGACCCCGAACCTGGATCGTCTGGCCAGTGAAGGCGTTCAGTTCAACAAGGCCTATTGTCAGTATCCGGTGTGCGGGCCGTCGCGCGCGTCCTTCATGAGTGGTTTGTATCCGAAGCGCACAAAGATGCTGGGTAACGACTACACGCTTGGAAGTTATAAGGTGCTTAATTCGGCGTTAGCGGATCACCCGAGTATCGGGGAATTGCTGCGCACCAATGGCTATGTCTCACTCCGGGTATCTAAGATATACCACATGGGTGTTCCGGGAGGGATTGAAGCGGGCGATGCTGGCGGCGATGAGCCCGATTCCTGGGATCGCGCGTTCAACGTCATGGCACCCGAGACCGCGAGTCCTGGAATCTTGGAATTACTCTCTCCTAAAAGAGCGCATTACGGCTCCAACTTCGCCCGAATCATTGTGCCTGATGATCGTATTGAAACCCAGGCCGATATCCTGGCGGCCAACCAGGCGATAGCGATTTTGGAAAGTCGAGCTCGTGACGGAGATCACTCAAAGTTTTTAAGGCCAAACGAACCCTTCTTTCTGGCTGTTGGATTCGTGCGACCTCACGTGCCTTTGGTTGCTCCGAAGTCGCTGTTCGATAAATACCCGGAAGATGACTCGGTATTGCCTTATGTTCCTGAGGGGGACCTCGATGATATTCCAGCCATGGCAGCAACGAATGCCAACGAACTCAAATACGGCATGAGTGAGCTTCAGCAAAAGCAGTCACTCGCTGCCTACTATGCCAGTGTCTCATTTATGGATGACCAGGTGGGGCGCTTGTTGGATACACTCGATAGATTGGATCAGCGCAAAAACACGGTCGTCATTTTTACGTCTGACCATGGTTACAATTTAGGACACCATACTCTGTGGCAGAAAGGCAGTTTGTTCGAGAATAGTGCTCGGGTGCCTCTGTTAATATCTGCTCCGGGGTTCGAAAGTTCAGCGGGTAAGAGCACGGATGCCTTGGTTGAGCTTGTTGATTTGTATCCAACCATTGCTGAGCTCACGGGAATAATGGAGAAGGCCCCATCTAACCTGGAAGGTATGAGTCTGACTGGTTTGATGAAGGATCCTGCCCGCGCGAAAGGGAAGACGGAAGCTTACACGGTGGTAGGAAATAAAAATAGAATGGGAGAATCCATCCGCACGAATCACTACCGCTACAATTATTGGTCTGGGGGAGACGAGGAGCTATACGACATTGTCAACGACCCGAATGAGTTTACCAACCTGGCTGGTTCGAAAGACCACGCAAGCGCTCTCAGGCAAATGCGTGATCGATTAGCAGAAAAGAACAGTAGCTTTTAGTATTAAATAAATAATCCGATGATCCGATTCTTCAGAACCATTCGCCAGGGCCTTATCAATGAGAATAAAGTGCTGAAGTATCTTAAGTATGCCATAGGTGAAATCCTGCTGGTGATGATTGGTATCCTGTTGGCCTTATCGGTTAATAATTGGAATGAAGAGAGAAAGGTTGAGCAACAGCGATTGAAGCTCATAAAGAATTTGGAATCGGATTTTCAGAGGAATCTTGAAAGTGTGGAACAGGTCATTGCCGATGTTGAGGAACTTCAATCCGGTCTGGAAACTTTCCTTGAAAATGCCACTGGAGATAACAGCGATTTGACCGTCGATGAGCTTAAAACATTGGCAGAAAATGTCAGGCCGAATAATAGATTCGAGCCATTTCTTGGTTTTTATCGGGCCGCAATATCCACCGGTTCAATAGCACTTCTCGGAGATTCTGAGTTAAATAACTTACTTGTCGAATTTGAGCATCATAACAATCGTTTGCAATATTATGACTCCATTGGAGTTGGAATCAATTTTAGTGATTCAGGTTCATTTATGGAAATTAGTAAGCAATTGGGGACTTTGAATGTTTTGTGGTCAAGTTTTGCGAGTACTCGGTATATTCCCGAGTCATATAACTTGTCGGAGGAAGAATATCGCAAATTTATTTCGCGCAAAGAAGTCTACGCTCATTTCGATTTAAAGCATCGCTTGAATAGGCGACAACCGAAGAAATCCTAGCTGCTTTGGAGGCACTTTAATTTTTCTATATTTCTGCCGATCGAGCTGATCTTTCGGTGTGATTTTAAAACATGTCAAAAAAATGTCTTTCGGTAGGGCAATCGCATCCTCGCGATGCCGTTTCTTACTGGTTTACGTCGGCAGAGCGATGACGCTCTTTCCCTACCATTGAACAGAAAGACCGGATTACCCAAAAACGCGAAGTTCCTGCCTTAAAATGGCTCGTTTGTTATGTGGCACTTTTGACTCTGATTGAAATCACACGCATATCTGATTGTTGAGAAATGGCTCCTTGCGTTTGTGCTAACAAGCTTGTCAAAATTGGATGCCATGAATGCTCCTATTCTTCCAAATAACCAGCTGTTTGCAAAGACTACAATTTTGCTATTTTTCGCTGGGCTTATATCGGACTCTTTCGCTTCGAGGCAGGATCTTATAATGGCGGCGAGCCAGGTGTCACAGGTCATTGCCCATCGTGGTGCTAGCGCGGAACGTCCGGAATGCACACTCGCTTCCGTGGTGAGAGCCATCGAGGTGGGTGCTACCGCTACGGAGGTGGATGTGCGTACCAGCAAGGATGGTCAGTTGTTTGTTTTGCACGATGCGACTCTTGAACGGACTACGAATGGAGAAGGACCTGCGAATGCATTGACGCTGGCGGAACTTCAGCGGCTCGATGCGGGTTCACATTACGATAGCAGGTTTAGTGGAGAGAGAATCCCCTCGTTGATTGAAGTAGCACAGCTTTGCCGTGGTAAAATTGATCTCTTGCTCGATTTGAAAGAACAAGGTGAAAGCTATGATCAACAGGTTGCTCGAGTGGTTCGTGAATATGGTGATCCTGCAAAAACCTTGGTTGGCGTTCGGAGCGTGGAGCAGGCGAAACGTTTTAGAAAGTTGCTACCGGAGGCCAAGCAATTGGGACTTATTCCAACGGTCCAGGATGTTGAAGCATTTGCCGAAGCGGGTACAGAGTTTATTCGAATCTGGCCCCACTGGCTGACTGAAGGAGATGAACCTGTAAAACGCGTGAGGGGCACAGGTAAGAAGTTGCATCTCAATGGCGGAACAGGCGAAATGGAAGAAACGCTCGGGCTGTTGGTTCATAAACCGGATTCGCTCGGAGCTGATGATCCAAAAAAGCTCCGGGCAACTTTGGAACGTATCTCTGCTGGTGATTATTCGAATGAGCGAAGAGAGCATCAGGCCTTAACCGGTTTAAAAGCGGAAGCTGCTGATCGAATCGATGATCTCGCCAAGCTGAATCAGGAAATTGTCGATAGCCTGTTCTCGTTTTCTGAATTGGGTTTTCAGGAGTTTGAAACCCAACGCTACCTGACGAAGTTGTTAAAGAAAAATGATTTTGTAGTAGAGCACGGAGTATCCGGAATTCCCACTGCCTGGTGGGCGAAGTGGGGGAGTGGCAAACCTGTTATCGCTCTGGGAACGGATGTGGATTGTATCCCGAAGGCTTCGCAATTACCGGGCGTCGCTTATCAACAAGCTATGATCGATGGAGCGCCGGGCCATGGAGAGGGGCACAATTCGGGTATGGCTGTGATTATTACCGCGGCGATGGCCGTAAAGGACCTGATGAAACGAGAAGGTCTGCCCGGGACCATTGTTATATGGCCGGGAATTGCGGAGGAGCTTCTCGCCGCCAAGGCTTGGTATGCGCGTGACGGTTTATTCAAAGAGGTAGATGCGGTTCTATTCACTCACGTAGCTAATAATATGAATGTGAGTTGGGGGAATCCCAACGGGACTGGACTGGTTTCTGTTGAATATACCTTCGACGGGGTTGCGGCTCATGGCGCAGGAGCTCCCTGGAAGGGTCGAAGTGCGTTGGATGCGGTCGAGTTGATGAATGTCGGCTGGAATTTTCGACGTGAACACCTTCATCCACTGCAACGCTCCCATTACGTGATTGTAGACGGTGGCGATCAACCCAATGTCGTGCCTTCCAAAGCAACGGTCTGGTATTTTATTCGTGAAATTACGGCCGAAGGGATTCGTGAAAACTTTGCCACACTACAGAAAATGGCTGAAGGCGCGGCGTTGATGACGGATACGACTATCAGCAGGAGAATCATTGGAACTGCCTACCCGCGCCACTTTAACAAACCCATTGCCCTTGCCATGGATGAAAATATCAAAGCGGTGGGTTTGCCTCCATGGAGCGATGATGATCAGATCTTTGCCAAAGCCCTGCAGGAATTCATGAAGGTAAAGAAAATCGAAGGCTTGGCTACCAAATTGAGTGGAATCAGTGAACCCAAAGAAGATCCAGTGTCTGGTGGCTCCGATGACATAGGTGATGTTTCCTGGAACGTCCCCACAGTAACATTGAGATATCCTTCAAATGTGAGTGGAATGATTGCGCATCACTGGTCCAGTGCTATGGCCATGGCTACTCCAATCGCCCACAAGGGAGCAAATGCCGGGGCAAAGGTTGTTGCCGCTACCATGTTGGATATGTTGCAGGACGAACAGTTACTTAAAGATGCCTGGACCTATTTCAAGGACGTACAAACCGCAGAAGAAACCTATCAGCCTTTTATCTCGGATGACGATCCACCCGCCATCGAAAAAAATGTGGGAATCATGGCTGAGTTCAAAGACCGGCTGAAGGAGTTCTATTACGATCCGTCTAAATACGAAACCTACCTGGAGCAATTGGGGATTAGCTATCCACAACTAAAACAACCTTAGCCTAAATCGATTATCAAGACAGCGTTTGTTGGACCAGAAGTAATAGAAGGAATTGGATAAGACTGTTATTGTGAGAATAAGTACGAAGCGTGTTTATGAGTCGATATCACCGGAAGACGGCTTTTGCATCCTGGTAGATCGCCTTTGGCCGCGTGGTGTTAGTAAGTCTGATCTTAGAGGGGTAATCTGGTTTAAGGAAATTGCACCGAGCACTGAGTTACGCAAAGAGTTCAATCACGACCCGGACCGATGGGATGAATTTAAGAAACATTATTTTGCGGAACTGGAGTCGTCGCCGGTGTTGGTTTCTGAATTTAAGCAATTGGTCTCGAAGGAGAAAATACTTACTCTTCTTTACTCAGCTCGTGATACTCAACATAACCAAGCAGTGGCTTTGAAAGAATACCTGGAGAGCTCGATTAAATAGAAGTTTGATTTTTTAAAAGGGAAAAAATAACGGCGGTTTCGGCGAAACCGCCCTACCGAAATTTCCCAAACCCAAGGTAGGGACCGATCGCTGATAAGCTCTTCATGTTTTGGACGAAGGGGAAGAGTAAAGTGTTTTCGGAGAACACCTACACCGCTGTTTCCAATGACCATGGAGAGTCCTGGAGTTTGTCTGAGGGGCGTGCGTTTCCCGAGTACCGGATGGTTTTCGAGTTCGCGGTATTTGTCAGTTTGGTCCTGATTATGCGGATGCTCCGGATGATTTTGTCTACCTCTATTTTGGTTATAATCGGGCCAGCGGAGTCTACCTGGCGAAAACAAAAACAAAGGACATATTAGATCCGTCTCAATACAACTGGTTTAAAGGAATGGATGTGAAAGGAGGTGCCCTTTGGACTTTAAGTTTTGAAAACGGTCGTTTACGAAGGCATCTTCGTGGATGAGCTGGTAAAGTTCAGTTACACCATTTCGCCCAAATATATTTCCGAGGATGGAAATCTTTCTGGTTGGCCTGGTCGGGCTGGCCGGAGTACGACAGCTTGAGTTTTATTTATTCGGCACGGGTCTAATACCCCGCCGCTTGCGGCGTTCTAAAATTTCCAATTTCAAATCTCAAATACCCCGCAGCTGCGAAGCGGCTGGCGACCGCAAGGTCGAGGGCTTGCCCGGGGATTATTTATTCCTGGGGAATTTCTTTTGAGCGAATAGGTTTTCTCGCTATTGGCATCCCACGGTTTACATTCCTGAAAGCAGCTTGCTCAGCCAGGATGGAATATTGATATCATTCAACGCTCCCAATCGAATAGCCTAAATAAATATCAAGAGTTTCTCCTTTAACTCTCGAATCTCGCTCCGGTTGACGTAAGGTTGCCCAGGTTTTCACCATTATGATAGATACGCTTAAAGTCATGTTCGGCAAAAAGGTTCTCGGGCCTTCTTACCCCGATCTTCCTGTGATCGATGACCATGCCGAATCCAATATTCCTGGATTGTTTGTGATAGGCGATATTTCGGGAACCGCATTGATCAAGATGACGATCAATCAAGGTTTCAAAACTGCGAACGAAATTGCCAGCCGGTTAAAAGGAAAAGAAGACTCCGCTTGTGATTATCAGGTTACCGTGATTGGTTGTGGCTGCGCTGGTATGGGAAGCCTGCGTCAACTGCACAAACTTGGAATCAATAGTGTGGGAATCGATGCGCGCCAGTCTTTCCAAACCATTCGAGATTTTACCAAAGGAAAGCCGCTTTATTTGGAACCGGTTAGTATGGAGTTTGAAGGTGGCTGGGAATTGAAGGAGGGAACGAAGGAAACCTTGCTTGAGCAGTTGGACCAGGTTGTAACCGAGGAACAGCTCCCAATTCGAAGCTACGAAAAGATCGATGGCATTGAGCGTAAGGACGGTCGGTTTTTGGTTACCACCAACAAGGACTCTTTTACCAGCCAGTATGTCATTCTCGCGATTGGTAAAAGTGGAAATCCACGTAAAGCGGGCGTACCTGGCGAAAAAGAAAACGCTGAAAAGATTCTTCACCGACTGATCGATCCAGCCGATTATCAAGATCAGGATCTTCTTATTTATGGCGGTGGAGATGTGGCCATGGAGGCAGCGATAGCTCTGGCACCGCACAATCGAGTCACTTTGGTCACTATAGATAAAGAGCTTATTTTTCCTAAGAAACGTAATATCGACAAACTGAGAGAGCTCGAAAAAGCCGGGCAGGTTTCGGTTTATTTGAATTCTGCCTTGGTTGGCGTCGGTGAGAAGGATGTTGGTTTTAAAACGGGTGATGAAGAGCCGCAGCGCCTGCCTAATGATACCGTTTTTGAAATGATCGGTGCCGAACTGCCTATTGGATTTTTAAAACAAGTGGGCATCCGTCTCGAGTCTCAGTGGACAAGTTCGCGGTGGACCTGGCTGGGAATCACCAGTCTTGTTGTATATACCCTTTATGCCTGGAAAAAAGGGTTCTGGCCTTTTCCTTATCAATTCGGAATTAAAGACCTGCCGGGTATATTGTCCCATCCGTCGCTGTGGTATTCGTTATTGTATACCTTCCTCATGACCTATTTCGGATTGAAAGCGATGAAGCGCTGGAATCTTGGTGGAAAGGATACTTATCAGACCTACCGCTTTGCCTCTTTAATTTGTTTTCAAATTATCAGTTTCCTTGGTGTAGAAGTACTGGCTGCTGTTTTTCTTCCACAGCATTGGTGGAGGTTTTACGCCTGGAATAATCCCTTTCCCCTGTTGTTCGATTCCTTTTATAATTGGAGCGGATCCGATCAAGCCATGATGCAATGGATTATCATCGGGATAGGGGCATTGATTACTTTTGTGGTGATACCTATTTCGGTTCGTTGGCATGGAAAGCGGTTTTGTACCTGGATTTGTGGTTGTGGTGGACTTGCCGAAACCTTTGGGGATCGTTGGCGCCACCTGGCACCCAAAGGTGTTCGATCTCAGAAATGGGAAACCGTCGGAACCATCATTATGTTTTGGGCATTTATTTCTGCGGGTGTTATTTTATTTGCCTATGGCGGTAACACCGGAACTGCTGGCGTTTGGCATGGGTTGTATGCGCTCATCGTCGACTTCTGGTTAGTCGCGGTTATCCCTGTCGCGCTGTATCCGTTTTTCGGAGGCAAGGTATGGTGTCGCATGTGGTGCCCTTTGGCCAAATACATGCAAATCCTGTCGAAGTGGTATGGAACCCTTCAAATCAGTTCCAACGAAAAATGTATCAGTTGCACTCAATGCTCCACCTATTGTCAGGTGGGAGTCGATGTCATGGCCTTTGCCAAAAATGGAGAAGCTTTCGATAATACCAATTCATCCTGCATCCATTGCGGAATCTGCATCACGGTTTGTCCGATGGAAGTCCTGAGTTTTGACAACGATGCTCGAAAAGAGAAAAGCTCGGCTGTTGAGTCTTAAGACCTTTGTCGCGAGTCAAACCGCAGGAAGTGAACTTCTTTTATTTTTGCTTTAGTCTCATTTTCTTAGCAGCGTCTCAATCATTGTGACCTCAGAATCCCACCCCAAACTTTTGTTCTTCATCGGCCTGGCATTTTTATTTGCGGGCTGTGGTTCAAAAGAAAAACCGAAGCCAGGTTCAGTGGAACATATCCGGGCTGTGACTGAGGCGGTTGATGATCAGCGGTTATTGTCCGCGAACGACACCCCGGGAGATTGGTTGTTGCATGGCAGGAATTATCAGGAGGATCGGTTTAGTCCGTTAGATCAAATCGATAAGAATAACATCAATGAGTTGGGTCTTGCCTGGAGTATTAATCTCGGCACAACGCGCGGCATTGAAGCGACCCCTTTAGTGGTGGATGGTATCATGTTTTTGACCGGACCCTGGAGCGTGGTTTATGCGATCGATGTGCGGAAAGGAAAAATTATCTGGATCCATGATCCGGAAGTCCCGCGAGAGTTTGGAGAGAAAGCCTGCTGTGATGTGGTGAACCGGGGGGTCGCTCTCTACAAAGGGCTCGTTATTGTCGGCACTCTGGATGGTCGACTGGTAGCTTTGGATGCCGCCACAGGAAAACAAGTGTGGACTGTCATCACGGTGGATCAGAAAAAGGCCTATACCATTACAGGAGCCCCTCGAGTTTTTGATGGAAAAGTAATTATAGGAAACGGTGGTGCCGAGTATGGAGTCCGAGGCTTTGTCACCGTATACGATGCCATGACGGGTGAACAACTTTGGCGATTTTATACGGTACCTGGAAATCCCGCAGAGGGATTCGAGAACCAGGCGATGGAAGAAGCAGCCAAAACCTGGACAGGCGAATGGTGGACCATGGGAGGAGGAGGAACCTGCTGGGATTCCATGGTATATGATCCGGAGCTCGACTTACTCTATATCGGTGTTGGGAATGGATCTCCCTGGAACCGTGAAATCCGTAGTCCGGGTGGGGGAGACAATCTGTTTTTGTCATCTATTGTGGCGTTGAATCCTGATACGGGCGAATATGTCTGGCATTATCAGACAACGCCGGGTGATTCCTGGGATTACACGGCAACGCAGCAAATCACTTTGGCAGAGCTCGAAATCGAAGGAGTTCTACGCAAGGTTTTGATGCAGGCTCCCAAGAATGGTTTTTTCTACGTCCTTGATCGCACCAACGGTGAATTTATTTCCGCTGAACCGTTCGCCTATATTAATTGGGCCACAGAAGTGGACTACATGACAGGTCGGCCGATTGAGACTTCCTTCGCACGGTACATCGACCAGAATGTGCGAATAGCTCCCTACCACGGTGGAGCCCACAACTGGCATCCCATGGCTTTTAATCCTTATACTGGTTTGGTTTACATTCCGGCCAAAGAAACTTCCGTGGTGCGAGGTCAACCCGATAACTTCGTGTTCAATCCTGATCCCCGGGTTTTCAATATTGGTGCCGATCCATCAAATGACAAAATGCTCCGGGACGATGAGAAAGCACTTCAACGTTATGGAAAGTTACTTGCCTGGGATCCGGTAAAACAAGCGGAAGCCTGGAGTATTTCCTACGACACGACCGCGAGTTCCGGCGTGCTGTCTACAAAAGACCTTGTATTTCAGGGTACCGCTGAAGGATTACTCATAGCATATGATGCTCAAACTGGAGAAACCCTGTGGTCTTTTCCGGTAGAGACCGGCATCATTGCCCCGCCCATTACTTACATGGTGGACGGTATTCAGTATCTGACCATCGCAGTTGGCTGGGGTGGGGTATATGGAATTTACCAGACACCCCGAACGAAGCAGATCAATCCAGGAACAGTTTATACATTTGCCCTTGGAAGGGATGAAAAAATTCCCGAATTTCCTGAACTTACTTCGAGATCACTGATTGATCTTTCCTTCGAGGCCAGCGAGGAAGAACTGGCAAACGGGAGGCAGATTTATGGTGCGTACTGTGGAAAATGCCATGCTGGTGGCATCATTCCGGATTTAAAAACCGCTACACGGGAAACCTTTGAGCTTTTTCCTATGATTGTCGGGCAGGGCGCTTTTCTGGGAAAGGGCATGCCAAACTTTGGCGACCGATTATCGGATCAGGATATTCTGGATGTGAAACACTTTATATTGGCCGAGGCGCTGACAAAGCGAATTGAGCAAAGGGAGAATAATTAATTGTAGTGTTCGATTTCGTGTTCTGCAAAATGTAGGAGCAAATTTATTCGCGACATTTTCTGGGAATGCCATGCCCCAGCTTGGCACTGGAACACAACGTTCTCTAAAAAATTCTCTCCTGTCGCTAAGAGTCTGACGGTGCCATCGGTCATGTTAGTGGGTCGATAGCATCTTGCTGTGCTGCTTGTTGTATTAATCGGAAGTTTGAGCTAGAATTAATGGCGGACCTAGTTTCCAATGTCGTCCCATGGTTCATCGAAGATTAATATGCCTTTTGCTTGGTTTGGCCCTTCTCCTTGCCAGTCTTTCCGCTCAAGACCAACCCAACATCATTGTCTTCATCGCTGACGATGTTAGCTGGAATGATTTTGGCTGTTATGGAAACACTGGAGTAAGGACACCCCATATCGACGCACTGGCGGCCAACGGATTGAAATTTACCAACGCTTATTTGACGGCCAGTAGCTGCAGTCCCAGTCGCTCCAGTATTATAACGGGTCGGTACCCTCATAACAATGGAAAGGCTGCAGAGTTGCATCTCGCAATCGCTGATCACCTGCCATGGTTACCGGAGCTCTTACAGTATGAAGGTTATTACACTGCCCTATCCGGTAAGAATCACATGAAGCGTGAGGACGGATCGCACGAAGAATTTTGGGATCATGAGGATGGCGGCAAAGAACCAGGTAATCAGGGTGGGGAAGCTTTTTGGGTCGAAGTCACTCAGGAGCGTCCTGAAGACCAACCGTTCTTTTTCTGGTTTGCATCCAGTGATGCGCATCGGCAGTGGGATGGGGATAAAGACTGGAAGCCGGATCAATATGGTCCCATGACTGATATTGCCGATGTTACTGTGCCACCTTTTCTTTTAGACACTCCGGAAACCCGCCAGGACCTGGCTAGTTATTACAATGAAATAAAGCGCTTCGATTACTTCATCGGGCAAGTAGTCGAAGAATTGAAAGAGCAAGATGTGTTGGATAATACTTTGATTTTTGTACTCGCCGATAACGGACGCCCATTTCCCCGGGCGAAAACACGTTTGCATGATTCAGGCATGAAGACAGCGTTGGTTGCGCACTGGCCAGACGGTATTGAGGCCACCGGTACCTGTGATAGCCTGGTGAGCGTAATCGATTTGGCACCGACTATCGTCGAGGTAGCCGAAGGCGAAACCAGTGAAACGTTTCAAGGTGTCAGCATGTTGCCACTGTTCACCGACAATAAAGCTGAGATTCGGCAGTATGCCTTTTCAGAACACAACTGGCATGACTACGAGGCCTTGGGGCGAAGTGTTAGAACCAGGGATTGGCTATACCTTGAGAATTTTCGCTCTGAACAAGCCTGGCAGGGACCGGCTGACTCCGTGAGGTCGCCCTCGCATCAACAACTTTTGGCGGCCTTTAAGGAAGGTAAGCTAAACCCGGTGCAGGAAGATGTGTTTATCGCTCCGCGTCCCGATAAAGAGCTCTACCAAGTGAATGAAGATATTTACCAGACGAACAACCTTGCGGAAAACGATAGTTATGCAGGAATTCAAAAAGCACTTGCCGGAGTATTGCAGATCTGGATGCAGGAAACCGGAGACTCAAATCCCGCACTCATAACTCAGGATGAATTCCACAAAGAAACCGGTGAACGGGTTGTGGCGAACCAAAGCTACCGACACGAAACACCAGGCGAATCGAATTTCGCATCCGAGATCAATCGGCATGGGCCGCGGTGAAGAAATATTTTTTCATCCAAGTAATCATAAAAAACCACGCGTTTCACTAATCGGCTTTACCCCGAGATCTTCTTTATGAATCTTCGCCGGCTGGGTCTCAATTTCTAAATTATCTGCCTCCTTCAGAATCTGCTAGGTAATCCTTTTCAAAGGCTCGTTGAGGTGCTAGCTTTTGACTCTGATTAATTATTTACCTTATGAAACTATTTAAAACCCTGGGAATTCTGGCTCTTGGAGCCTTGTTGGCTTCTTCATTATCAGCCGCTCGTCACGCTTCGAAACCGGCCTCAGCTGGACCGATTAAAGCGCTCATTATTACAGGCGGGTGCTGTCACAATTACCACTACCAAACGAGCGCCATAACTGAAGGTATCAGTAAGATTACCGATGTGAATTGGACGATTCTCCATGAAGGAGGAACTGGAAAAGATCACGAGTCGGAGTTTTATTCAGATCCGAATTGGGCGAAGCCTTATGATATTGTAATTCACAACGAGTGTTTTGCTCAAGTTACCAATACCAACTATATTAAGCAAGTAGCGGACGGTCATAAAAATGCCGGTGTGCCGGGAATAGTAATTCATTGTGCGATGCACACCTATCGCGATATCGAAGCCGATGATTGGCGCAAGTTTCTCGGAGTGACCAGTAAAAAGCATGATCACCAGAGTAATTATGCTGTGAAGGTTTTAAAAAAGAATCATCCGGCCATGAAGGGTACGCCTGGCGATTGGGTAACGCCTATGGATGAATTATACATCATTGAAAAACTTTGGCCGAGCGCCACAGCTTTAGCGACGTCGAAAAGTGAAAAGGATGGAAACGACTATCCCGTTGTCTGGGTTAACGATTTTGAGGGTACCCGCGTATTCGGTACGACCTACGGTCATTCAGATGCCACCTTTGGAGATCCTGTTTTCATTAACTTGTTGTCACACGGATTTCTGTGGGCTGCTGGGAAGGAGTAATTGAAGGCAGAATTTAGAAGGAAGTGTAGGAACTGCTTTAGCTGCGATTTGTTACAAGCTACAATTCGCAGCTAAAGCAGCTTGTACATTTCTATATTCAGATATCTGTTCAGGATTTCACTTTAAAGTATCAATGTATATGAAACATTTTATTACCGTTTTTCTTGTTCTGTTAACTTGGTCATCCGCCTTTGCAGCCAGCAAACCCAATGTTGTCATCGTCATGACAGACGAGCACAACTTCCGAACACTGGGCTGCTATCGGGATCAGATGTCGGAGGATCAGGCGTTTATGTGGGGGAAGGGTGTGAAGGTAGATACACCAAACATTGATGCTTTGGCCACGGGAGGCGCGCTTCTCACGAGCTTTTATGTGACATCACCGGTGTGTTCACCTTCGCGAGCCGCATTCGTCACTGGTATGTATCCGCATCTGACTGGGGTTCCTACCAACGATATCCCCATGCACGGCCATATGGTTACTTTTGCGGACGTCCTGGGACGAAACGGATATGCAACGAGCTATATCGGGAAATGGCATTTGGATGGTGACGGCAAGCCGCAATGGGAACCTGAGCGTAAGTTCGGTTGGCAAGACAACCGTTTCATGTTCAATCGCGGGCATTATAAAAAGTTTGAAGAAACGGAGGACGGGGCTCGCGTAGATGCCCCGGCTGGAAGAGATGGGATTCCCGGGTACCAAGTGGGCGAAGCCGATGAGGAATCCTATGCGACCGATTTTCTGATGGATCGTACTTTGGAGTTTATCCAAAAGAATAAAGGGCACTTTGATAAATTAACTCATTGACAGTCAGTTGCTTATATACAATAAGAAGGTTATATATGA